>JAJDHP010000057.1 GCA_030266245.1 Methanimicrococcus sp. OttesenSCG-928-J09 | reverse complement strand
TTATTTAAATTTTGAAAAAATGGTGCGGCTCGCGCGCGGACGGCAGCGGCAGATAGCCGTGCAAACGGAAACGGTAAGGTAGCAGTCACAATTAGCAGTACAGTTACAGTCAGCAGTTACAGTTAGCAGTTACAGTCAGCAGTTACAGTTAGCAGTTACAGTCAGCAGCTACAGTTAGCAGTTACAGTTGCAGCCGGCAGTTGCAATTAGAAAAAACAAAATATAAAATTAAGAATTTTGAGACATTAAAGAATTTTTAAAAAGCTAACGCTCGCCTTGTAAAAACCGATTGAAATCATTAAAAAAAAGGAGTTTGAAAAAAGGGGAAACAGTGTTTCCCCCTTTCTCAGGGGACCGATTTTTTAAAGCCGTCAGAGAAAAACAGATATGGAGTACAGATATGAAATCTCTTTTCGGCTGAATTCAATGTTTATTTTAATTATTTCAACTTGAAACGCATAATGCACTTACTTTAACGCACTCAATATTTGGAGCGCTGGAGGGCCATAAGGTCTTCCATTGTAAGTTTTCCGCCGTCTTTAAACTTGTCGAAGATGTCTTGTGCATCTTTTTCCTGTTCTTCTTTGTCGACTTTGGTTTTTGCATCTTTGTCCTTCTTCTTAGCCTTTCCGTTTTCTTTGTCGATATCACGGATTTCTTTTTGGGCTTCGATGAAGATTTTGTGCTGCTCGTCAGCGGATTCCTGCGCGCGGATGAAGTTCTTGTGCGCAACATCGGATTCTGCACGGATTTTGTCTGCCTCTTTGAATGTGGCAATCATTTGTTCGTGGAATTCCTGTGCCTGAGAAGCATAAACAGCTAACTGAGCGTGGTATTCGGAAGCTTCGTCGCGAATAGCCTGTGCTTCGTCAAGGACTGCTTTTAAATCACTGTTTTCTTCAAGCTGCTTCTTCTTTTCAGCGTATTCAACTTCAAGCTCTTTAATTTTGGTGACAAGTTCCTTTTCCTTTTTAGCACCCAACACAGAGGTCTGCTGCTTGAATTCAAGGTCATCGATCTGTTTGCGGATTTCCTTAATGGACGGACCGGCAAGACCGCCTTCCTTTCTGAGTTCGTCAGCTTTGGAAAAGAGGTCATTGGCGCGAGCATTTGTTTCGTCGCGTAATGTTTTGTACTTGCTGACATTGACATTAACTTCGTCACGCTTTACTTTTAAGTCCTGAGCAACGGTGATTAATTCTTTTGTCTTGTTGTTCAGTTCATTTCTTTCTGCAGCAAATTTGCTGGCTTCGGCATTCAACTGATTTCTCTTTTCTTTTGCCTCTTCAGAGATATCTTTCAATTCTGCTTTTCTGATTTGCAGTTCATTCGTCATATTTTGGTCCCCCTTCCCGGGAAAACGTTCCCGGGCCGGTTACTATACGTTAAGTTTTCAAGAAAAACCAAAAATAAAGTTTTTCGAAAACTTAAATTATGAAAAATCCAAAGGATTTCATAAATTTGATTTAATGTACTCGTTTTTGGATTGGTCAGACATTTGAATCCGGTGCAACAACGGACTCCAAGATCGGAATCACGTGGCGCAAGTCTTTATCGGAAACAACGGCACAGGCGTGCTGCTGAACAATCGGTTTTGCGTTAAACGCAATTGAGAACCCTGCTTTTTTAAACAGGCAAATATCATTGGCGCCGTCACCGATGACCAGGCATTCTTCAAACGGAATGCCGGTTTTTTCAACCAGTTCACTTAAAACGGCTTCTTTGGCGTTGGTCACGCGCAGCGGACCTGTTGCTTCGCCTGTCAGAATTCCGTCTTTGACGACCAATTCATTGGAATAAGCGTAATCTAAACCGAGCTGCTTCTGAACGGAATCGGCCACCAGACTGAAACCGCATGTCACCATGGCTGTTTTGCCGCCGATGCTGCGGATATATTCAATCAGTTCGACTGCGCCCGGCATAAGCTGAATCTGAGCGGTTCCCGCCAGCGCTTTATTGTAATCCAATCCTTTTAAAGAACTGACACGCATTTGAAAAGATTCGGTATAATCCATTTCGCCGCTCATTGCCGCTTCCGTAATCGCGGAAACTTTCTCTTCAACGCCGGCTGCCTTTGCAAGTTCGTCAATGATTTCCGCATCAATAAGCGTACTGTCCATATCGAATACAAAGAGCTTAAACGTATTGTTTTCCGGTTTTTTGTTGAAATGAGAAAAGTTCACAGAATCATAACCCTGTCTGCTGTATGAATAATATTGCCGGTGCCTGAAAACTATGGGAAACAAACAAACTCGCGCATCAGCGCGGCGAACTGTTTGATTCATTCAGACACTGTGCCGTCGCTTTTTGAAATTAAGAACAAAAACCGAAATTTATATTGACACATCGAATCGCAATAGTTTGGTGAATAACAGACATTACTCTTAAACCTTGTGGATAAATTTCACCGCAAATGATTGAATTGTAAATAATCATGAAGGATTCAGTTTTTTCTTAAAACAGAAAGAATAATATGATTAAAAAGCTAAGACTGACGGATGACAAAAAAGGGAAAATTGGTAACATTTGAAGGAATCGACGGTTCCGGGAAAAGCACAATGCTTTCCCGCCTTCAGAATTTAAATGAATCTTCGCCGCTTTGTGAAACGGGAACCGCTTTTACCCGCGAGCCGACAAAGGACAGCCTGACCGGAAAAGCCGTTTATGCCGCCATTGAAAATCACGTTGATCCCTTGGCCGAACTTTTTTTGTTTTTAGCTGACCACGCCGCGCATTTGGACGAAACCGTCCGCCCCGCGCTTGCCGCCGGGAATCTGATCATTTCCGACAGATATTCCGACAGCCGCTGTGCTTACCAAGGCGCAACGCTTGAAAAAACAATTCCCGACGCTTTTAATTTTGTCCGCCGCCTTCACGAACCGTGGACGGTAAAACCGGACCTAACCTTTTGGTTTAACATCAGCCCCGAAGTTTCATGTGAGCGGTGTAAAGACCGCGGTGCCCAAACGAAGTTCGAGCGCGTTGATTTCTTAAAAGAAGTAACGGCGAATTTCAAAAAGCTTGCCGATGCCGAACCCGACCGTTTTGTCATTTTGGATGCGGAAGCGGCGCCGGAAGTTAATGAAAAAATCATTTTGGAAAAAATCAAAACTCTGTGAGCAAATTTTTCGGATTGGAATTGTGAATTAAAAAAGCACAGTACCGCCCCTCCAATGACGAGTTTCATGAGCGAAGCGAATGAAAGGAGGAATTGGAGATTCGTACCTGTAATTCGATGAAAATTTAATCCGTTTGTGATTAAACATTTCGGAATGAAGAATAGACCCGTTTTTATAGAATGAATAGTCCGAATCCGCAACCTCAATTTCTCTCGCTGCCTTGAAACTTCGTTTCAAGTTCGTTCGCCGCTTCGCGCCGCCCGAATCTCACGAAATCTCGTTTTGCGGTCGTGTTTGGACTTTTATTTTTTAGGAAAAAACCAATCATCCCTTTTTTCAAAATCACTCAAAAACGAACTCCGCTTTCACTAAAAAAATAAAAAGAAAAGAAGGAGTTCGTTTTTGAGCAAATTAAAGAAAAATGATGATTGATTTTTTATGAAAATAAATCAAAAAACCGAATCTTCAAAATATAAAATAATCAAAAGCAATCAAAACAAATGAAATAATTGAAAAAAGCGATTAACGAGATGAAAATAAAAAAAGGTAGAAAGATAAACGGTTAATAGGGTTTATCTTTGATTTTCTTGCTGGTGTTCATATAAACCAGCCAAATTCCGGTAAAGACCAGAATGCAGATAATAAAAACCAATGCCCACATCGCATTTTCAAGAATCATGCCGCAGTAAAGCGTTGCCGCCATTAAAACGGCCAAAACGATGGTAAAAATGCCCATCGTACGAGTCAGCTCTTTCAGATTGTACTTCTCCTGCTCTTCTTTGGACAGCGTATTGTATCCGGAAATAAGGAAAGCACCGCGCCCGCTGAAGAAATAAAGCGCCATCAGCGCCATCAGAACAGGAATAATGAAAACGAGATAAGAGAGTTCAAAAGCCATTGACTTTCCCGCCGCTTATTTGCCGCTTATTCGCCGCCGTCTTCTTTGTCGCCGCTTTTACTTACGAAATTATCTAAATCGTTTTCGTCGGCGAACTTGATGAGCGCTTCGCCCAAAACGCGGGTGTGTTTGGGACTTAAATTGAAACGGGCTCTTTTTTTGCCGGCGCGTTCTTTGGAAATTTCAACATATTCCTTGTCGAAGCGTTCGCTTCTTTCCAAAGAAATAGCCATGTACCAGCCGCCACCCATTTTAATTTCAGCGTAAGCGGTCGGTGTGTCGTCATCAATATCAGCGACGACTTCTTCAATATTATCTTTTTTTGCCATTTTTTCTCCTCCGAATAATTAAAAAACCTAATTAAAAAATGATTAATTTAAAAGATTAATTTAAAGAATGAATGGTTAGTCAGTATTTTTATTCTTTCGGTGTTCTGAAATCCCAGCTGTTGACTTCCCGAACCTTTTTCAAATAAGAAGGATCATAAAGAACATGCGTATCCCGTTTCTCACGAAGCGCCGGCTCTTTTCTCATTCGTTTCCAAGCGGTTTTCATCGGCGTGTCATTGATGTTGCCGTAAGAAAGCGGAATGTACGGGTCGGGCTGTATTTCCCCTTCGCTCGTTACATGAAGCCAGCGCCTGCCGGCCATTGTACCGAACATTTCCCCTTCAAAAATCGTGTTGGAGAAAATGCGCGGCATACCGTCATCGGCGGCGTTGATTTTTCGATAGAAATCATTAATGACTTTGCGTCCGGCATCGTTCATACGGCGTTCGCCTTCCAATGTCGGAACAGATTCCCAAATCGAAAACTCATGAACGCCGAGTTTGACCGCCAACTCCCAAAGAGATTCAACTTCATTCACTTTGTGTTCATCAATGTGTGTCGCCATTGTTACAAGCAATCCCGCTTCTAATCCGTATTGAATGGCAGCAACCGCTTTTTCATAAGCGCCCGAAATGCCGCGTTTCTGATCGTGAACGGCAGGATCGGTAGAATAAATGCTGACCAAAAGCGTCTGAAGACCTGCCGCTTTCAACTGCTGCGCTTTTTCCAAATCAAAATCAAGACCCCAAGTGTAAGCCATCACAACCGCGCGTGATTTATCGATATAACGAACATAATCAACAATATTTTCATTGAGCAGCGGATCGCCTTCCGTAAAAGTGATGACGACGGCGCCCATCTCCAAAGCCTGATCAATCACACTGTAAATTTGATCAGCAGGCGGATCAATCGAATTGAAAGGGTCATCAAAATCGACGACGTTTTTCGTCCGGTTTTTCAAAGCATAATTTTCGGCGTTCGCATTGAATTTACGCGTTACTTCAATTGAAACCGTTTCGGGAACATAGTTTCCGGCACCGATACCAATTTCGGCTTTAACGAGCCTCTTAAAAACAGGACTCGGGATCGGTGGAAGCCACGCGGACGGGTAAACTTCATCATCAGTCACTTTGGCCGGCTTTTCGGCATCCAAATGCTTATTGGCAACGGATAAAAATGGTTTTGCCGCAAACCGAAGAACACCTGCGGCTGATAATTGGATTTTACCATTCTTCTTTCGAATCATATTGACTGAAAGACCGGGCATTGAAAAAACATTAACAGGCTGTTTCATTTTACCACACCTGACGAAAATTAAAGAATAAAAATGAATAATGAATAAACGAATAAAAAATAAAGTCCGCCGTTTATTTTATAAACCAATAAACGGCAGCGACAATTCAAAAATTTCCGAAATTAAGCTTTCTCGGCGAAAGCCAAATAACCGGAAATCTTTTTGATTTTAACACTCAAAGTCTGACCTTTGGCCGCGCCCGGAACGAAAATCGTAAATTTGTCGAACTTAGCGATACCGTCGCCTTTTGAACCGACAGCTTCGACATGAATTTCATAAGTGTTGCCTTCTTCAAGCGTCGCAACGGCTTTTGCGGCTGTTGTTTGTCTCTTTTTAACAGGACGGTGAGCGCCGCAGGCTGCGCACTGCAAAACCAAAACGCGTTCATTCTTAACAAGTGATGTGTCCGGACGGTTGCATTCGGAACACATAACGTATTCGTCGACATAGTTTTGGATGTTGGCATCCATTTGATCTCTTGTAAAGCGGCCCTGGAAAACAGCGCGGCCGCCTTCCATTTTACCGGCAGTACCGAGTTCGCGCGTCAGATATTTCATCACGTGATCAGGATCACGGCGAAGAACACCGACAATGTTTGAAAAGTTGTCCAAAACCGTTGTTTTTCCTTCCGAAAAAAGCTTGGCTTCCGGAACCGTAAAACGCTCGTCCGTTGTTTCCTCTTCGGGGAGCTGTTCAATCGCCCGATTTAAAAGTTTTTCATAATCGTCCATAATTGATTCCTCTTGTTTTTGATAAATTTAAAAATTGATAATAGTGAAATGTAATTGAAATATTAATGAGTATTGAAAAAGTACCGTATTAATACATTTGCCTTTCAGAAGACTAAGATATTATAAAAGGTTTTACAACGCGGCGAAAAAACCGTTTCATTTTTTTCGGTTGGCAGTTGGCGGCGCGCGAACGGCTCAGATTTTGCAAAATAATAAAATTAACGATGGTTTTTCA
>JAJDHP010000056.1 GCA_030266245.1 Methanimicrococcus sp. OttesenSCG-928-J09 | reverse complement strand
AGCAACTCGCGCGCGCAGACCGCTGACAGAATTTTGCAAATAATCGGAGCAATCTTAAAAAAATAAAAAAGGAAGAGTGAAAAGAGATTTAGTGGCTTTCTTTTCAATCCGTTTTACTGTTTTTATACCGTTTTATTTATCGGTGACAGTTTCACGAAAAATATGAGAAAAATGAAAGTTTGATTTTTAATCAAAATTTGACTTTTGTTTTCAATCAAACTCTCAAATTTCTCGGATCGGCTCGTGTTCTGTCAACCAATTCCTGTCTCTTACCGGCATTCCAGCCGTCAACGGACTGGAGGTAGCCTGTAATTCTGGACAGGTGGTCGATATTGTGAGAACCGCATTTCGGACAGCATTCCTTTATGCCTGACGCGACGTAGCCTTCATCTTTACAAACCGTCATGTCGCGTGTGAAAGCGAAATAACCGGTGTGCGTGTTTTTGGCAATGTGCATTGCCATTTCCTGAAGTCCGTCGGGGTCGGGCGTTCCTTCGCCGAGCCAGATATGGAGGATATTTCCGCCGTCAACGATCGGGAAGAATGTTTGTTCGTAATTGATTCTCTCAATAATTGAAATGTCCGCGCCGGGCGGAACGTGAGTGCCGTTTGTATAGTAAACCGGCAAGTCCTTCGTTGTACCGAGTTCCTTTTTCGTCAGCTCGACATCACCGTTCATGTTTGTCTCGGCTTTGGAAGCATATTCGGGGTGAAGCAAGTCAGAAACAGCGAAGCGCTGAGCGGTTGTTTCCGCAGGCGTTCTGGCAAGCGCGATTTCGATGCCGTTTTCTTGAGACAGCTTCTGTGCGTGGAATTTCATTTCGTACATGATACGAACAGCAAATTTGAAAGATTCCGGAGATTCGTAGATGGATTTTCCGGTATGATACTGAACCATTTCATTGATGCCGATGACACCGATTGTATAAACGAGCGCATCAAAATCCACTGCGACAGCGCCGAGCTGACCCGTGTTCGGGTCTTTGGGCGTCATGGAAGCGAACGGGATTCTGTTGCAGTCCAAAAGGTGGTCCATCCATTTCTTTTTCACGCGGAAAACTTCAACGGATTTGTTCATGAGATATTTGAGCTCATCAATGAGTTTCTGGTCATCGTGTTCTGCTTTATAGGCAGCGCGCGGACAGTTAAGTGACATAACCATCCAAGATCCCATAGAGAAGTGCTTTCCGTCTTTGAAATAAAGTTTTTCATCAAACTGGTCGTCATCTTCAGGATTGGCAGAGAACTGATAAGCACAGCACTGGTAACAGCTGATGCCTTCACCGGCGCCGCGGTATTCCGGGATCTGGTTGTCAAAATACGGTGTTCCGAATTTTGCGGCCAGCTCGAAAGTGAGGCGGTAAAGTTCTTTATAAGATAAAACATCAGGGTTGGCGGCATTGAATTCTTCGTTTTCTTCCATGAAATCGGGTTCGATTGAGATTTCGGGTTTCGGGAAGGAAAACGGTTTGCCCCAGTCATCGCCTTTGAGCATGACAACCATCAAAGCTCGGAATCCTTTGCGGACTTCCTTTTCAAGTTCGCCGTATGTCCATTTCTTTGTACCGTTTGCGCCGTCCCAAACTTTACCCATTGCGACAACAGGTTTGTCTTTCCAAAGTTTCGGAACGCCGGGGGAGAGCTGAACGGATGAGAAAACCGTCTGACCGCCGCGGGCGCACATCATCTGCATCATTTCGTAAACGAACATCTGCATGAGCTGTTCCAGTTCTTTGTCTGTTTTGTCAACGAAATACGGTGCGAGGAAGGTTAAGAAATTGTAAAAGCCCTGACCGCCTGCAAAGTTGGTCTGCGCGGATCCCATAACTTTAACAGCGTGAAGAATCGCAACTTCGGCATTCATGGCGGGGCCTGCAACGCTTGACTGAACGCCGACGCCGTCGGGCATGAGACCGTAGTAGAAGAAGTATCTTAAGTCCCAGTCCTGACAGAACGGGCGTGTTCCGAAGTATTCCAAGTCATGAATGTGGAAGTCGCCGTTTAAGTGGAGATCGGCTAAATTGCCGGGCATGAGCAGAAGGTTCTGTTCTTTAGACATTTTGTCTGCTTTCTTTTTGTGAGATGTTTCGGCGTTGTCTAACTGGTTGGCGTTGTCGTGGGATTCGAATCCGAGACCGGAATCAATTTCACAGGCATCGTAAACCGAAGCGCCGACTCTTGTCATAATGTTACGCCATTCGGGATGATTTTGTTCCAAAAGGATACAGTTGACAATTTCACGAACAAGCGGGCCGGAAAGGAATTCAAGATTCATTTTGCGGACGCGGGATTCGGCATCTTTCGCGATTTCGATTGCTTCTTCTTTGGTAATTCCGGGGACACCGTAAAAGCGTTCGGCGAGAGGCGTTTCTTTCATGAGCTGGCGGACAATTTCATTTCTGTCCCAGTCCATCATGTAGCCGTTTGTTGTTCTGACTTTCGGCATTGTCGGAACAGTTCCGCCGTCAAGGGTTTGCTGGACTTGGCGGATATCTTTTCCTTCCGGGTTTTTGTTGAGTTCTGTTGACATGAGTCATTCACCGTGTCTGTTTTAAGATTGTTTTTGGTATTGAAATTTGATAAGATAATAAAATGAAATTAAGATTAAGATGAATAAGATGAAGTGAAATTAAAGCGAAATGTAAGTTATGTGAAAGTAATTTTCGTGATTCTTTCAAGATTCCGGAATAATTTGTAAAATCTGATTTCTTCAGATTAATCGGAATTTAATCGGAATTTAATCAGAATTTAATCGGAATTGAAATGTGTGAAGATTGGGGTTGTGATTGTTGTTGATGGCGTCAACAAGCAGACGGTTCGGAATTTTATATTGTATTAATTTTATTGTTTCCGATTCGCTGCCGTAACTTGTGGCGATTTCTGATAATGCGCCTTACGCAATCAGTGTCATGATTTGTTCTTCTTTGACGGCAGTTCCTTCAAATATTTCGTTGTAGGTCAGGAATTTGCTGTCGATTTGAAGAACCGGAGCAACGTTTGTGAAGATGTTGTTCACGGCCAATTCCGTGAGCGCATCGGGCGTTCCCATGTCCATTTCTTCATAAGCGACGTCGTTGGACTTAAAAAAGTTCTTTAATATTTTGCATTTCGGACAAACATCCGTTGTATAAATGATAACTTTTGACAAACCTTTTCACCTGCATTCTTTTAATTAAAAAGACAAAGCCGACAATCAAACCGAATTATCGCCAATGCCGGAATTTCCGATCGTGAGAGCCGTTTCGGAAATATACGTTTTACCATTTTTATTAAAATCCGAAATTAAAGAATCGGAAACTTTGGTGAAACTTTAATAAATGATTTTTTGTTTAATAAGCTTTTTACAATCACCTTTGAATACAAACCCCAAAAACGTTATCAGATTCCTACAAGACTTTGTATTCAAAAGAAAACATCTGTTTATATACCCTACATACAATAGTTTGATAACATACTTGATAAAATATATGGTAATGGTCTTATTCGTAATTGTTTCTAATAAAAGGCAGATCAAAATAAAACAAGTTGAATGACGGCGGCGCGCGTGAACGGCAACATTTTCAGCAACTTTTCAAAAAAATGGAATGATTTTAAAATCGGTTTAAAAACGAAGTGTGTTTTTTCAATTTTGAAAAAATGAAGCGACGCGCATGGCGGCAACTGTGATGAAGAAAAGAAGATTACAGCGGCGGCAGCCGCAAAAATCGCGTAAGCGATTTTTAAGTAAACATCGCCCTCCAACTGCAAAACGGCAACCTGACCCAAGTCAGAAATAAACATCGCCCTCCAACTGCAAAACGGCAACCGGACCCAAGTTAGAAATAAACATCGCCCCCCAACTGCAAAACGGCAACCGGACCCAAGTCAGAAATAAACATCGCTCCCCACTGCAAAATGGAATCGATAAGGTAGCAGTAATAGCACGCGTTCGGCAGGTGCATATAATTAAAAATGAAAAACAATAACAACCGAAATGAGATAATAGAATTATAGAACCAAATGAATAAACAGAATAAAAACACATTCAGCACGAAAAATCAAACGTTTGAAAGCTGACCGTCTTTTGACAAAACAACAACTCGGCTCGGCTCGGATTCGCCGGCGAAATGATAGCCCGCTTTTTCGGCGATGGCAGCGGCAAATTCTCTAATTTCTTCCTGCTCAGCCATATTGGCACGCGTCAGGCGCAGTCTTGAAAATCCGACATGCATATAGGATTTGACTTCAATGAAATCGGGCTCCGCTTTTTGAATCAAATCGGCAAAACCGACGGCATCAGTCATATTCAACCCTTTAACGGCGGTGATTCGAACAGCGGTTCTGACACCTTGTTCTTTCTTTTCTTTGAGGACTGAAAGCGATTCTACGACTTTTTCCCAAAGTTTGGAACTTTTCGGGCGGCAGACTTCTTCATACATTTCAGGCGTTGTCGCATCTAAACTCATGTAAAGCTGCGTCGGCTTTATTTTTTTCAGCATTTCAGGACGCGTGCCGTTCGTGACAACAAAAACAGTCATGTTTGCTTTTTCATAAGCTTCAATCAATTCGGGAAGATAAGGATAAAAGGTCGGTTCGCCGGAAAGGGAAATGGCGACATTGGACGGATTCCGGGCTTCATCGTAATGACCGGGAATGGCATTTGGAGAGCCGCCGAATCCTGTGATCAATTTTCGCTGAGCTTTAATACTTTCCTCAACGATTGTTTCAGGAAGATCCCACTGTTCCGGAACAGCAGCGACAACTTCAGTCGGGCGCCAACAAAAAACACATTCCTGATTGCAAATCAGTGTCGGCGTCATTTGAAGACAGCGATGAGAAGTCACGCCGTAAAAAGAAGATTTATAGCAAACACCTGTGCCGTTCATGGAATTTTTAAGCCAGGCGCAGGTTTTAACAGCCGAATGAGCGCCGGCTTTTGCATAACCCTGACGAGCCATCAGCTCGTCTTGTGAAATTTCTTCAAGAGAATAACTGAATCGAATGCGTTCATCAGAAGGTGTTTCCGTTTTTTTGCCGCCGTCAGATTCCGGCACATTCGTCTCATTCAATTCGTCCATCATCTTAAATCAAACAATGAAATATTTATTATTACCGCTCGGCTTTTCTTCTTCAATCGCGTCGGCGCCGATCAAACTTGCGATTTCGAGACCATCACCGCCGATATTGGCAAGCGAGGAGTACAATTCGTCTTTTGAAATGTATTTTTCAGTACGGGTACCGTCTTCCATTTGAATTTTGATGGAAATTTCGGTTTTTATCGGGCTTCTGCGAATACATTCCGAAACGATCGAACCATATTGGGTCGCAATGATTTTCATGCAGTCAAAAATCAGATTGTTTGAAATTGCATCGTCATCATCAATCATAATTTCTGTCAATTCAAAGGCTGAAACGCTTTTTCTGATGTATTCCATAATTTTTTTAGGAATTCTTTGAAGTTCTGTGTCTTCAATCATTGCCGCTAAATCGGTGTCGGCCGTTATATCTCTGCCTTCATCGTAGACAGAGAAATTGCCGTTCTTGCGGACGATGCGGATAATTTTCCTTTTGTTCTCCAAATCCAATGAAAAGTTGTACAAATCGTCGTACTGGATGGAAAGAACGATGTATTCGGCAAGGCTGAGGACACGCGGTTTGTGTTCTTTGGTGAACAGACCTGTGGTTGCCATGACCGGCAGCGAAAAATCGCCGAGAAGTTTTTGAACGGTTAACCTTTCGTCTGAAAAATGTAATTTATAATTGAATTGAAGTCCGGAAGCGTAACAGTAAAGGGTTCCGCCAAGGATTTCGTGATAAGAAATATCATAAACACGTTTGGCGCCGTAAACGCTTGAAATTAAAAACGGGTTTAAGATTTTGATAATTTCATTTTCTTTATTTTTGATGTGCGTTCCGGAATCTCTTTTCAGAACGTAGATTTCAGATTCATAATCATCGTGTGTCTTTTTGATGAATCTGTCGCAGACATCCATGATTTCCGTAATGCATGGCGCTAAAAGCGCTTCTTCTTCACTGTCCATATTTACAGGAAGACCGCGGACTAAACCTTCTTTGAAGCTGCTTAAAACGGCGACCCGTCTTTCAAAAAGAGCTCCCTGATCTTTTTCCAAATCTTTGAGTTCCATGATTTGGTTTTCAAGCGGCAGAATTTTTTCAAGACATTCGACATAATTTTTCAGATCCTGAATAAAGTCCCGCTGAATCGGAAGTTCTGTTCCGTCTTGATAAGTGTAAAGCATAGACACACCTTTGAGTTGTGAAATAATTGTGATAAGAATGATTATAATAACAATAATAACGACAATGTGACGATAATAAATTTGATTTATCTACTCACTACATGAATATAACTGTAATTATCGCCCTCTTCTTTTTAACATTTTCGTGATTCACAAATTTGAAATGATTTAAAAGATGTGTCATAAAATGGTGTGACATTTATTCAGCCGATTTTGTTTTTAATGAATGAAAAAGACTAAATGAATTATTTTTGAAATCGAAAAATGACGAAATGAAAAACGACAAAAACAAAACATCATTTTTGAGACGAATAGAAGACTTCCATTATTCAATAAAACCGCAATTCTTTTTGATGAAATATTAAATAAGAAAGGATAAAATTCAGAGAACAAGCAGCAATATTATCTTTCGTGTTTCATTTTTTAAATAAATATATGCACCTGCCGAACGCGTGCTGGCACTGCTACCTTACCGATTCCGTTTGCTATTGTCACCTAGCTGATTCCGTTTTGCGG
>JAJDHP010000055.1 GCA_030266245.1 Methanimicrococcus sp. OttesenSCG-928-J09 | reverse complement strand
TCGGACGTAATTATCTGAAGCCGCCGGAAAACGAACGTGTTCCGATTGTGGTTTTAGATTTTCAGAAGATGTATGCCTGTTGGCTTCCGGGGCTTCGGTATACTCTTTATTTTGATATCGAACCGAAAACGGAAGAATTAAAACGGATTCGTGAAGTGGTTTTGCTCGAAGTTTTCAGTTTGGATTCAAAGTTTTTAATCGAGCTGACGCCCGACGATTTTGAAAGATTTGAAACCGCTTACTCTTTATTTTCGACATACGGCGGCGAATTATTTTTTTATCGAAGAAAGGAAGGGCGATGGATGAAAAAATATTTTGATTTCAAGCCGAAACAGACTTCAAACGTGCCGGTCCGAAAATATCGGGCGGCGGATTTGATTTAACGGTTAGAATTTATTTCGTAAAACCGTGATTTGATTTTTGCAATTGATCAAAAATGCAGCAGCTCGCGCGCGCAGCAAACTTTGTTGAGAGAAGCAGATTACTGCAGCGGCAAGCGGTAAAAAAAATTAAAAACCGAATGTGTCTTTTTATTTAATTTCAAAAAATGCAGCAGCTCGCGCGCGCAGCGAAATTTGTTAAGAGAAGCAGTTAATGCGGCGGCAGCCGCTAAAATCGCGAAGCGATTTTCATAAACACCTCCCCCCACTGCAAAACTAAAACCTGACTCCAAGCGGTAACAAACACCTCAACCCATATGGAAACAGAAACCTGACTTCAATCAGTAGTAAACGTCACATTCCCGCTGCCCGTAAAAATTCCAAACGGAGAGAGGAAAAAATTTCAAACGGCGTGAAGAATTTTTTTGAACGGAACAATAAAATAAGAAAAATAACAATTATCATTATCAATATTTGAAAAAAAGATGAAATCGAATTTGTCTGATTTCATAATGTTGAAAATATGTAATTATTGTAAATATTGTAAAATTTGATTAGTCAATTAATTATATTGTCTGCTGCAGATATTTGTGACATTTATGAATGAAACGGCCTGTGCCCGATGTCAGGCGAGACCGTTGAAGTAATCATTATACGGGTCTTGAAAATTATGGCAAATCCAAAATCCGGATTCGGATCAATTACCAAATATTTATCTTCCAAAAAGGAAAACGAACGGAAGAGAATCGGTCTTTTGGTTGACGGACCGAATGTTATTCGTAAGGAATTCAATGTTGATCTTTACGAGATTAAAAACGTACTCAAAGAATACGGCAATGTGAAAATCGGGAAGGTTTTCATCAATCAGTATGCTTCCAATAAATTGATTGAAGCAATTGAAAACCATGGCTTGGAGCCGATTATTTGTTCCAGCGACGTCGATGTTCGTTTGGCTGTTGAAGGAATGGAATTGGTTTACAACGAAAACATTGACACAATCGCAATTGTCACCCGCGACGCTGATTTTAAACCGCTTCTTAACAAAGCCAACGAAAAAGGAAAAGAAACAATTATTTTCGGCATTCAGCCCGGCTTTTCGATTGCGCTTAAAAATTCCGCCGACTATGTCATTCTTCTCAAAGATGCAAAAATGACATACGAAGACGATGACGGCGAAATTCATTTGCTGGCTGTCGATGAAGAAGAAGATTCAGCAGATGTTGAAATAAAAACAGAAGAGGATAAGGAAACCGAAATTGAAATGCCGAAAAGACGGTTTGAAATTATAAAAAGCAAAGATGACAGCTTGAATTTAGACGATGCTTAATCTTTTCTTTTTTCTACTTTTTTTCTATTTTAAGATGAGCGGCAGCGCGCGTGAAAGCGGCATTTTTTACAAATTCCGAAAATGCAGATTTGTTCTTTATTGTTCTAAACCGTAACCTCTCAGAATCATCCATTCTTCAAGATTAAAATGAACGGGAATTCCAAAGACTGAATCAGCTTCTTTTCTTACGATAGATTTGGCAATTTCAGCACAGCCGAGCGCTGCCGACCATTTCCCAAGCGATTCAACAGGTTTTTGGAGCAGCCGGCTGATTTCCCGACGAACTTCCTTGTCTTCGCCGCCGCTGCCGGCAACTAAAATCGTATAATCATCAGAATTTGAATCAGAATCACAGCAGGAACTGCAACCGGAACTGTCGCCGTATTCTTTCATCAAAACATCAAGGGCGGAAATTTCCATCGCGGCGAAAAATGCAAGTTTCATTTTGTCGTCACCAACGCCGGCATTTGAAAAGGCTTCGTTCGCCGTTATTTTTCCGGCATCGATGTCGCGAATGGCATTCACATCAAACGGTCCGTGACTTCTGCCGGGCGCGAAAATCGGAGCGTCAAGCGCGCCGAGAATTTTGCCGTCTGAAACGGCGAGCGTTACAGTGTTTGAGCCGATGTCTGACAGGATTAAACGATTGTAACCGAGCGAAAAAGCGTGAAAAGCGGTGCTGATTTTTTCAGGACTTGCCTGATGAGAAAAATGCTGCATACGGGAATCGGTGACGGGATTATTTTGATGAAGACCGGGGAGAAGAACAGCAGGACAGATGTTTTTTGCAAAAATATCAAAAACTTTGGTACCGGCATTTGTGATTTGACCGACACCGGATGTAGTCGAAACACCGCGATTTTGAACAAAACGTATGTCTTCAATTTGTGAAATGCCGTCACCCATCGAATATGTCAGACAAGCCAAATCAATATCAGAAAGCGGCATTCCTAAATTATCTTCAATCAATTTTTGAAGTGCTTCGGGAGAAAGTGAGCCTGCCGCTTGCCGCGGAATTTCAAAAAAACGAACCAACTCATCGGAACCGTCCGATAAAACTGCGAAGCGAATGGCGCTTGTTCCGTGATCCATGCCTAAAAAAATCATATCAATCAATCCAATCAATCAGTCTTTAAAGATTACTTATTCTCCGAGCTCTTTTACAATCAAAGCGTTTAATTCATCGGAGATAGCTTCGCCTTCCGCTAAATCTGCTGCGGTTGTCACTAAAATAATTTCCTGATAACTTGTTCCCTGCGTAAACAGCAGGCGAAGATTGCCGCGGGCATCGGGGCGAAGAACTTTAGCCCGAAAAGAGCCGCCGGAAGGCCCTTTGCTTTGAATTATTCCCGGAATAATTTTTTTGACAGAATCGTGAGAAGAAACAAGCGACGCGATTTTACGGCCTTTGCGCTCGCCGATAAGTGTTGTGTGAATACCGCCGCGTTTACTTTTCCAAGCATCTGATTTAGAAGACATAAAATTGACCGGATAAACAAATTGGAATAAATAAACATAAGTTAAAACATACAAATTAAAAGGAATCTGAAAACTGAATGTAAAATAAAAAAGGAACAAGACCTGCTTTTAAAGCAAGTCATTGATTTCCAAAAGTGAAATTCCTTTGTTTTTCAAGAAATCGAGAGCGCTTTCCAAATCGCTCACGCGGACAATCAAAACGGCTTTTTGGTTTCTGCCGATGAAAGCATAAGCGTAATCGATATTGATTTTTCCTTCCGCGAAAAGTTCGGCGACATCTTTCATGCTTCCGGGAACATCATCAATTTCAACGCCGATGACATCTGTTTCAGAAACAGTGAAGCCTTCCTTTTTCAAAACTTCGTGCGCCGCGTCGGGATGATCTACAACAAGGCGGACAATTCCGAAATCACCGGATTCGGCAATCGTAAAAGCGCGGATGTTAATGTTTTCTTTTCCCAAAACATCGGCAATCTTTGCCAAGCGGCCGGGTTTGTTTTCTGAAAACAGAGAAATTTGCTTGATTGTTTTTGTCATGGAATCACCTGAAATTTTCGGACAGATTTTTATTTTATATTATTTTTAAATTTATATTAAATAATCATACAAATGTTTTGATTTAATAAATATTCACTGATTTTTTTAATATTTTGAATCCGATTGATAAAACCCGTTGGATTTATTCATGAATATCAAAATTGGCGTTTGTCAACGACGCGCTTCGCTTTTCCTTCAGATCTCGGAATTGTGCCGGGCGCAACAAATTCAACATCGGCATGAAGGTTAAGAATGGATTTCAATTCATGCTGAATACCGGATTTGAGTTTGTAATAATCGTCCAGTTTGTCAGAAGCCATATCAACCAACTCGACTTGAACGGTCATGCTGTCCAATTCTCCTTGTCTGTCAATCTGAATAAGGAAGTGGGGTGAGACTTCCGGGAATTTCATTAAAACGTATTCGACCTGACCCGGGAAAACATTAATACCGCGAACAATAACCATGTCGTCCGATCTGCCTTTAAGTCTCATCAGACGCGGGTGAGTTCGGCCGCACTTGCAGACACTTGTTTCAAGTGAAGCCAAATCGCCGACGCGGTAGCGGATCAGCGGCAACGCTTCTTTGACGAGTGTTGTGACGACAAGTTCACCGACTTCGCCGTCGGGAAGCGGTTCATTTGTATCGGGATCTAAAATTTCGAACAAAAAGAGATCGCTCCAAATGTGCATTCCTTTCTGTTCGGTACATTCCGTGAAAAGCGGTCCGCTGAGTTCGGATGTTCCGAAAACATCGTACGCTTTAATTCCCGCGCGCTCTTCAATGCGTTTTCGGAGGGATTCTGACCAAGGCTCGGCGCCGAAAATGCCGATTTTGAGTTTGGTTTGTTCCTTAATGCTGCAGCCCATATTTTCGGCAGCTTCTATCAGAAATGAGAAATAAGACGGGGTGCAGCATATGCCTGTCACATCCAAGTCTTTCATCAATGTAATTTGGCGTTCCGTATTTCCGGAACTTGCCGGCAAAGTTGTCGCGCCGATTTTTTCGGAACCGTAATGGACGCCGAGACCGCCGGTAAATAATCCGTAGCCGTAGCTGACTTGGATAATATCATCTTCTGTGAGCCCGACGGAGGTCATGCCGCGGGCAAGCGACTCTGCCCACGCGTCTAAATCATTTTGTGTGTACCCGACAACGGTCGGTTTTCCGGTTGTTCCGGAAGAAGCGTGATAGCGGACGACATCTGTATTTTTAACGCAAAACATTCCGTTGGGATATGTATCTCTCAGATCCTGTTTTTTTGTAAACGGAAGTTTGCCGATGTCGTCAATGGATTTGATGTCTTCCGGTTTCACACCGAACTCGTCAAAGCGCTGTTTGTAAAAAGGGGAGCGGTCATAAACGTATTTCACAAGCTTGACCAGCTTTTCGCTTTGCATTTGACGAAGGCGCTCTTGGTCCATCGTCTCGATTTCGGTATTCCAGTAAGGCATTATAAAACTCCTTTATTTTTGTGAATTTGTTTCGTCTGAATTCATTAACATAAATGAATCAGTAAATAATTGAAAATACAAATTCAACTGCAAAAAAAGAATGAAAGAACAGATATAAAAAGCAAATGATTACGAAAAAAGATGAAGAATGAAAGACAAATGGAGATAAATGGGAAATAAACAGTGATAAACAAAAACAAGGGAAATCCTGTAATAGAAACATTCGCGGAACAGCCGCGCGCGAACGCAGCAGTTTTCAAAAAATCAATGAAAACAAAACCGCATTTTGAAAAAAGAAAATAAAAAAGAAGCGTGAGAAATCACACTTCCTTTGTAAAAATTCATCTTCGTTTAACTTCAGATATAATTTAGGACATAGATTCCGGCAGATCTTCCGTTTTCTTTGCAGTAAATTTGCCCTGCTTCCAAAACTTTTTGTTAAATACGATTGCAATTGCCGTCAAAATGATGCCGATACCGCAGTAAACGACCAACGTTTGAACGGGGACGATATCGGCCAACGGTCCGAAGAACAGCATTGCAAGCGGTGCTAAGAAGGTGAAAACGATCTGCATCATTGAAAAAACACGGCCCTGCATTTCGGGTTCAATTTTTTCCTGAATTAAACTTGTGATTGGCGAATTGACAAACGGCATGAAAAGACCGACAAATGCCATCAGAATCAGGTAGATCCAAAGAGTTTGTGTTAAACCGAATCCGAATGTGAAAATACCGAATGCAAGCAGACCGACAAACATCGTTTTAATACGATTTTTAAAACCGCCCCATGTACCGATTATGAAGCCGCCGAGAAGCATGCCGATGAAGAATGATATTTCATTCAGCGTCAAATAGAGATAATTTTCACCGAACACCTGCGTTACCATTAAAATGTTTAAAAAGCAAGCGGGAACACATAAAATAGTAAATAAACCGTAAATAGTGAAAAGCGGTTTCAAAAACGAATGATTTGCGCTGTACTTGAATCCTTCTTTTAAATCGGTGAAATAATTGGTTTCAACCTTTGTTTCGGCTCTTTTGTGTTTTGGAATCGGGATGAGAAACAAAATACCGATACCGATAACGGCAGTGATGACATCAATCATCATAATGTTATAAATTTCGCCGTAAATGAAAATCGCGCCGGCAACCGCAGGCGTTGCTAAATTGACAATCGACTGGAGCGATCCGTTAATGCCGTTGACTCGAATTAAATGCTCCTGCGGAACGATTTGCGGAATTATCGCGTTGACTGCCGGCATTTGGATTCCTGCGCCGACGGATCGGACAGCCGCAATAAAAAGAAGCGCTGCAATTGATTCGTTGCCGGCCAACATGTAAACAATCAGCGCCAGTGTTGCCAATGCGATGCCGCCGTCTGCTAAAATAATCAGCATTTTTCGATTATATTTATCCGCCCAAACGCCTGAAAAAAATGAAATAACAAGCTGCGGGACAAAGGAACACAAAATAATCAATGTCGTCATGACTCCCGATGTGGTGGTGAGTGTAATGTACCAAATAATGGCATACAATACGAGCGAAGACCCGAAAAGCGAAATCGCCTGACTTCCGAAGAAGAGAGCGGTTTTTGATTTCCAGTTCGCATATGGGTTTGAATTTTGATTTGGGATAGTTGTTTGAA
This sequence comes from Methanimicrococcus sp. OttesenSCG-928-J09, assembly GCA_030266245.1. GTDB lineage: Archaea > Halobacteriota > Methanosarcinia > Methanosarcinales > Methanosarcinaceae > Methanimicrococcus. The sequence goes on along the minus strand of JAJDHP010000055.1, from coordinate 268 downwards.
GTGTAGAGTCCATAAATGTTCCTCCGATTTGCCGCCGGCGGGAAAACGAAACAATTCATTCAAACTAAAAATAGCTTTGTACTTCCTTAATCAACTAAAAAATCAACAGAATAATCAATTAAAAATCAACCGGACAATCAACCAAAAAAGTCCTCCGAGCTTCGATTATTGGATTAACCAAAACATCCGTTTTCAAAAACTTTCTAAAACCAAAACGCCCCTTTTCCAAAATCCAAAAAAACAACTTTCATCGTAAAAATGGCGTTTC
>JAJDHP010000054.1 GCA_030266245.1 Methanimicrococcus sp. OttesenSCG-928-J09 | reverse complement strand
TGCCGTTTGCAGTGGGAGGGCGTTGTTTACTGAAAAATCGCTTCGCGATTTTTGCGGCTGCCGCCGCAGTAATGATGAATGTCCGCCGCGCGCGATCTGCTCCATTTTTTTAAAATATGAAAAATTCATCCCTGTTTTTTAAAAAGAAGTAAAAATAAAGACGAAAATAAAAAAGAAAATGAAAGAATCAAATTAATCTTTGTATCTGATTCCTTTCTCATCGGCCAATTTTTTCATCAGCGGCGGCAATCTTTCGTAGCGCCACAAACCGAATTTGACCCACAAATCGGGATTTTCGATTCCTTTTTCCTGACCGGATTGAATCAATTTTTTATCCCACATTTTCATGGATTCCGGGTGCGTGTGCCTTAAGTTTTCAAAATCCGCCAGTGAAGCGGCCGGGCACAGCCAGCAGCCGATGCGGTCGAATCCTTTCTCATAAAGCGGATTGTAATGCAGGTTTTTATCAAAAATGTAAAGCCAAACATGCATCGCCGTCCATTCCTGAATCGGCGCCGCTCCGATTTGACCGCGAACTGACGGGCTTTTCCAAATCCGCTGACTTTTGGCGCGCGCTCTGGATTCGTATTGGCGCTGACCGATAAAAGTCAAACAGCCGCCGTCTTCCAAATAATTCGATTCAATCAAAGTCGTAATCGGTTGCAGCTTACAGGACTGAGTGCACCAGCGGTTATCAACACTCGGCGGTCCGAATGTTTTGTATTCTTCCCAAAAAATGCCGCCCGCGCTGATTTCCTTAAACGGCTTGCCGTAAATTTCAACAACTTCCTTGACATTGTCAATTGTTTCCTGAAACTCCAAACCCGTGTCGGAAAAAATGATTTCATAATCTTTCGGTTCATCCGAATCTTTCCCGAATGCCGTTTCCGTTAAGTGAAGCGTCACCAAACTATCCTTGCCGCCGGAAAAAGAACAGGTCAGCTTTTTGTTCATGTTGCGGGCTGCATTTTGAATAAATTTAACACTGTCCGCCTCAAATTTATCAATCACATGGCGATTGGCATCAATTGTTTTCTGCCAAATATCACGAACCGGAGTTCCTTCCGGAATTCCTTTGTCATCCGGCATAATACTTGCGTGAACATTAACGCCGTCCGCCTCTTCAATACCTGTCCATCTTGTTTTAACAGCCTTTCCGCGTTCAGCCGCTGCAATCTCATCCGCGCTCATCTTTGCGCGGCCGACAGCAATCACTTCAAAATCAGGCGTGATAATAACAACTTCATCTTCTTTTTCAAATCCGGGCGCCGTCTTTAAAATTCCCGGGACCAAAACGCTGGAACCGTCAGCGACAAAAGGAATTGCTTTCTCGTGAACCATAATCCAATTTCTGAGATTCTTCTCGGCATCCGGATCTTCCGCTACTGAATTTTTATTAAAAATGCGGCGTGCGCCCGAAAGCCTCGGCAAAAGAACCCAGCCGGGTTTATCAACTTCAAAACGAATCGTTCCGATAATTTCGCCGCCGCAGATGATTTCTTCCATACGGTCATCATAAGGCGCTTTATTGTAAACAGCAATCTCGCCGTCCGCAATCAGTTTTTTGCCAAACTGGCGAACCGAAACCTCATTAATCCGCTGAATATCATACGGAAAAGCCGGGCGAATATCTGCCGGCGGCGTGACCGTCACAAAATTTGTTTGGCAGCCGCAGGCGCATTTTTCCTCTAAAACAGGAACATTGCATTCAGGGCACCAATGTAAGACTAATTTTCCTAAAAAAACGGGTTTAACCATGCTTTTTATGAACGTTTTCATCTTATTAAAAGCCATTCAAACCGATAATACTGAAAGGCTGCTGTTAATTATTCTCTTTATCTTCTCAAATCTCAGCGCGGCAATTTGTATAATTCATCCGATTTCGGCGCGCGCAGCACGCTCATTTTTGTGATTTCCTGCTTCTCATTTTTAAAAATCAAACGCTTCATCGGGTTTTCCATCACTTCGCCGATGACGGCGGCAGAAATTCCTTTCGCTGCCAGTTTTTCCAAAACCAAATCCGGATTCGGCGTCGTTAAAACCATATTTCCGCTGGCAATTAATCTGTAAGGATTCAAATTGTAAAATTCGCAAATTCTTTTTGTTTCTTCCGATATCGGAATATTTTCTTCATAAACAACAACGCCTGTATTCGAAGCTTCCGCAATTTCCCAAAGCGCGCCGTAAAGGCCGCCTTCGGTAATGTCGTGCATCGCGTGAACAACAGATACGCCAAGCTCACCTGCAGCCGTTCCCTCTTCAATCACGCTGATATTTCCCATCATGGACTGCGCTTTTTCAACAAATTCCCTGCCGAATACACGCGTCAGCTCGCCTTCCTTTTCAAAAGCGATGATCGCCGTTCCTTCAGGCGCGGCTGTCTTTGTCATAATTATTTTATCACCAGCAGCGGCACCGGCCGAACAGATTACATTTTCCTTATTGGAAATGCCAATCGCAGTTGTATTAATGACAGTACGCGTGACAGCATCAGTCACTTCTGTGTGCCCGCCGATAATATTTACATTTAAAGCGGTTGCCGTTTCCGCAATTTCCGTCATTATTTTATCCAAATCTTCTTCCGAAGAGTTCGGCGGCAAAAGAATCGTCACTAAAAGACCGAATGGCCGAACGCCGCAGGAAGCGATGTCGTTACAGGAAACATGGACTGCCAATCTTCCCGCTTCTTTAGCCGTTCCCGTAATCGGGTCGCCGGACATCACAAGGAATTGGTCGCCGATATCTAAAATTGCGCAGTCCTCTCCGATTCCCGGAGATACTTTTACCTTTTCGTCAAAATTTTTCAGCTTCTGAAATACGATTCTTTGTAAAAGGTCGTGAGGGACTTTTCCGATTTCCATATTCTTTTCCCAAATTCTTAATCGTAAGAAGATTTGTTTTATTTAAATTAACGCTTTCGCTTTTAATTCGCCCGTTCGCCAAACAATTTCGTAAAAATCGTTTTGCCTTTTATTTGACATTTTTCCTGAAAAACGCACTTTTCACAAAGTCTGATATTTTTTTCTCTCGGCATTTTCCCGCTTTTGATATCTTTTATTTTTCGAACCGCTCGAAAAACTTTCCTTCGGTCAAGCGGTCGAACTTGAATCAAACGATAATCTCCAAAATAATCAATCAGCGCGCTGTCCGAGACAAACTGCCGTCCGAATTCTCGTTCTAATATCATTAAATACGCTGCCGCAGCTATCCTTTCTCCTTCCCAAACGCCGTTGTCAGGAGCTTTTGATATTTTGATTAAATACGGCAGCAATTCCCCCTCTTTTTCCAAAACTTTGGGCGGTGCGCCGTAAAGTTTCAATTCCTGAAAATAATACACCTTTTCAACCGCAAACGGATCATCGGCAAATTCAAACAAATCAAAACCACTTCTCTGAATTGTTTTTATAATATTCTCCGCCATTTTTTCAGCGGTTTCCGGCGAAATAAACTCTTCACTTTTTTTATTTTTTTCATATCTTTCAAGCCCCAAATCTTCAGTCTGCAACTGTATTTCCGTTTCAGTTTCTGCCAGTCTTTCTTTTATTCGTTCCGCCAGTTTTTCTTCATCAAGTTTCGCTGCATCTGTTTGAATCCGTGACTCCAAAACAATTTCCGGCAAATCCAAACAAACTTCACGAAGCAGGTCGTTTTTCAAAATCAATTCCGCCCGCTCTTCTGCCGGCAAATCTGTTTTTCCCTTCTTCCAAGCCGAATAATTGTAATAAAATTGTCTCGGACAAGCTGTCCAAAGCTTAATTTCGGAAACCGAAATCATTTCGTTAAACGGCGGCTGCAATAATTTATTCATACTGTTGTGTTTTACAGCCTGCTATTTCCGACTTCCTATTTTTTCAAAAACGGCAGCTTTATATCCCTCCTCCTTTCCTGCGGTGCAGCTTCTGCTATTGCTGTGGGTACCTGCGTGCGCGAACCGTGCCAATTTTACAAAATAAATAAATAAATAAATAAATAAATAAATAAATAAATAAAAACACGGGTCATTTTTCGCGGTATTCTGCTGATTCTTTTTATTATTCGATTTTTATGATTTAACAAAGAAGAGATAAATTTATATTGAAGCCGTTCGTTTTTCTTTTGTCATGACAGACAACGAAGCGTTCGAAAATTTAAAGAAAAGACTTGCTGAAAAAATGGCGGGAGAGATTACGCTCTCCGAAAAGCCCGGCGAATGTCTTAAAAAATGGCGATTGAATTTTGAGGTTTCCCAAACCGATATTTCTAATTCTTTACAAGTATCGCCCTCCGTTATCAGCGATTATGAAAGCGGCCGGCGTAAATCTCCTGGAACGCTCATGGTCAGCAAAATTGTTGAATCGCTGCTTGCAATCGATACGGAACGCGGCGGCCAAAAGATTCACGCTTATGAAACAATGCTGACAGCCGACAGTTCCAAAGAATCTATTTATTCCACTTACGAATATTCAATTCCGATTCAGTTCCCGAAACTCGTTTCGCTCTTGGACGCCCAAGTTCTTTACCGCGGCATGGAACGCCCGCTTTACGGTTTTTCCGTTGTCGACAGTAAGCGCTCAATCCTTGAAATGACGTCTTACGAATTCCAGCGCCTTTACGGCTGGAGTACCGACCGCGCTATGGTTTTTACAAAAGTTTCAACCGGCAAATCTCCGCTTGTTGCTATCCGCGTCACAAATTTAAAGCCCGGCGCAATCGTTCTTCACGGTCTTTCCAAAGACGAAGTCGACCCGATGGCTGTCAAAATGGCAGAAGTCGACAGAATCCCCCTTTTATGTACAACAAAAGATTTGGACGAAGCAATTGCCGAACTGAAAAAATACGGTCAGTATTCCATTAAAGGAATCTGATTTCCATTTTCTCTTTTTCTTTCTCCAAAAACAAAACCAATCTCTCATTAATTTCTTTGCTGTTCGGCAGCAGATTTTTGTAATTTATATTTTTTTGTTTTAATCGGTATGCCATTGTTTTTTTCTTTTCTTTTTTATTATTGCACATTTTCCATTCTAAATCTCGTACCAGTGGTCCGAGATTTGCATCGTTATATTTTTTGTTTTAATCGGTATGCATTGTTTTTTTCTTTATTATATTGCACATTTTCAATTCTAATTCTCGTACCAATGGTCCGAGATTTATATTATATTATTACTCTGTAAAAATCGGGTAACCTCTGTCGTTTTCTTTCAAAATATTTCTTTTTTTATTCGGCTAATTACTCAACCAATGGTTGAGTATTTTCATTGTTGTAATATCTATCCTCCAATTTCTCCAACCAATGGTTGGAGATTTAGGTTTTGAAACTCCCATATCCGTTTTTAATCCTTTAAAACAAAAAATGAAACATTATTTTTCTTCAACTTGATAAAAAACGAACTCCCTCTTTTCTTTTTTTTATTTTATTAAGAAGGAGTTCGTTTTTGAGTGATTTTTATGAAAATGAATGTTTCTGTTTTATAATATGAAGAAAAGTCTAAACACGACCGCAAAATCAGAACTAGCAAGATCCTGGTGGTGTTTGTTTCCGCTTGGAGTCAGTTTTTAGTTTGCAGTGGGAGGGAGGTGTTTACTTAAAAATCGCTTCGCGATTTTTAGCGGCTGCCGCCGCTGTAATAATTATCACCGCTGCACACGCGCGAGCCGCATCATTTTTTGGAAATTGACCGAAACACCCACCCTGATTTTTCATTTATTTCCTGCAATCTTCTGCAAAATGTCAGAATAAACGCGCACCTCATTCGGTTTATCTGATAACAGCTGCGGCAAGTAATTCATGTCTTCCGCTTCTGTTATTTCTAATCCGTTCTCTCTCTTTTTTTAAATCCTAATAATTTTGCGCTGAATTTTTCTTAAAATTGACAAAAAATCACTTTATCGTTGTCACCGATATTTGTTTCATTTATCAAATAGCCGAATTTTTTGACGAAAAATGTCTGTTTTTCTCGTCGATTAACGAAGCCGTCTACGTTACGTTTATATATCACGATTTCATCTTTTGCAGTAAGTGCTTCGGAGTATGTCGCTTTGAGTTTTCAAAGGACACCCGGAGTCAAAGAGGTAATGCTCTAAACAGACAGAAGAAATGGTTTAAAAACATAAAAACGACATTTGAGGAATACAAAAACGTAATTTGTATCGAAAAGCAGTTGTCAGCCCGGTTTTTTTCGAACCCGAATCGGGTTTTTGACAGCTGTTTTTTCGATCTGTTTCAAAGCCAAAGCATAAACAATTAATAAATCCGTAAAATCGGTCGTTTTTTCAATCTTTTTCCGATTCGCCACAGAGGAATGTTAATTTGTTTCTCACAGCGGCTTATTTCGGATTTTGATTGCAGCGCTGCCGCGTGATTTAATGATTTGATTGATGATTCAGTTAATGAACGATAATTCAATGGCGATCTGTATTGATTTATGCTGCACAGAACAGTTCGAATAAACGAGCTGAAACAACACAATAAAACCGAAAATTAGAATGGCTGCCTGTCTACGGATTTATTAATGCAGTCATTATTCGAAATAGAAAGGTGAATAAATTGACAGTTGGAATTGTTTCCTACGGCGCTTACATTCCCCGCTACAGAATTAAAACCGAAGAAATTGCTAAGGTTTGGGGCGGAGATGCCGAAATTTTAAAGAACGGTTTAAAAGTCTTTGAGAAATCCGTTCCTGATGTTGACGAAGACGCGGCAACCATTGCCGTTTCAGCAGCAAGAAATGCCGTCAACCGCGTCAACCTTGACGCAAAAAGACTCGGTGCAGTCTACACCGGTTCCGAAAGCCACCCGTACGCGGTCAAACCGACCAGTACAATCGTTGCAGAAGCAGTCGGCGCAACACCCGACATGACAGCAGCAGACTTTGAATTTGCATGTAAAGCAGGTTCTGCCGCAGTCCAGGTCTGTATGGGTCTGGTCGGCTCCGGCATGATCGACCTCGGTCTTGCAATCGGCGCTGACGTCTCTCAAGGCGCACCCAATGACGCACTTGAATATACAGCAGCAGCAGGCGGCGCAGCATATGTGATCGGCAGCAAAGAATCCGAACTCATTGCAATTATTGAAGACACATACTCTTTTACAACTGACACGCCCGACTTCTGGAGACGTGAAAGCCAGCACTATCCGAGCCACGGCGGCCGTTTCACAGGC
>JAJDHP010000053.1 GCA_030266245.1 Methanimicrococcus sp. OttesenSCG-928-J09 | reverse complement strand
ACCATTGGTTGCCGTTGTAACAGCCGCTTTTTTCATTGCTTGCTTATTCAGAGTACCGGTGCCGCCGACATCTTTACACCTAATTATGAGCGGAATTGTCGGCATTTTGCTCGGTCCGCTCGCATTTATCTGTATTTTTATCGGACTGTTCCTTCAAGCGTTTTTGTTCCAAAACGGCGGCGTTACCGTTCTCGGTGTAAACAGTGTCGTGATGGGACTGCCGGCAATGCTTGCTTATTTCGTATTTATCGCGCTGAAAAAGAAAACAAAAACATCAATTTCAGCCGGTATTGCCAGTATATTTTCAATATTGCTGTCAACACTTCTGCTGGCACTTGTCTTTTTGGCGTCCGGAATAACATTCGGAAGTCTGGCAGCGCTTTTGGAAATGGTTTCAGAGATCCCTGTCCTTTCAGGAATTGCCGCCATTTTGACGAGTTACCCGTTCGCTTTGACATTATTCCTTTTGATTATTATGAATTTGCCGCTTATGATTATCGAAGGAATAATCGCGGCGTTTGCGGTTCCGTTTATTGAAAAAGTCAAGCCTGAAATGATTTTAGAAGAAACGGAGGCGGCATAAAACAAACCAAAGCTTTGAATTTTGGAAGGAGATCCATTATCTGAAAAGATTACAAATATTAGTGTATTGAAAAGGATTATAAAGAAATAAACTCATTACAATAGAAACTCAACTCTAATGAGCGTTTTGAGGAAAAAATATCTGTTGTATAAAAATTGACGAAAATATGAAAAAATTTCGTTTTTCGTATTTTTATCAAAATTAATTGATTTATATTTAATATTTTATAACGCGGAAAACCTCCGCTGCTTCTTATTGACTTTTGGGAGTTCAAAAATGCACATTTCAGATGGAGTCCTTCCGACATGGGTTCTTGCTGTCGGTTGGATTATTACAATTATTTTGCTGATTGTCAGCATCGCATGGAGTAAAAAACAAATCGGCAATTTGACCGAAAAAGTGCCGCAGGTCGCCGTGATGACGGCGGCATTGTTTGTCGCTTGTATGTTAAAAATTCCAATGCCTCCGACCTCTCTGCATTTAATGCTGGCAGGTTTGGCAGGAATTATTCTCGGTCCGCTCGTGTTTGTTTGTATTTTCATCAGTCTGCTCCTTCAAGCCATTCTGTTCCAATTCGGCGGCATCACCGTTCTTGGCGTCAACACTCTTTTGATGGGAATTCCGGGACTTTGCGGATATTTAATTTTTATGGCACTGTCCAAAACCAAATCACCGTCCTGGCTTTCGAGTGCTGTGACCAGCTTCGTTGCCGTGACAATTACAACCGTTCTTCTCGGAATTATCTTTTACGTATCCGGTGTTGACTTCGGTAGCTTAAACGCAATGCTTGACAGAGTCTCAGGCATTCCCGTTCTTTCCAATATCGCCGAAATTTTGCAAAACACACCCGGGCTCTTAACATTCTTTATGATATTTCTGATGAATATACCGCTGATGCTTGCAGAAGCCGTCATCAGCGCTTTCATCATACCGTTTATCGAAAAAGTTAAACCGGAAATGCTTGAACAATACAAAACAAATAAACAAAATGAATAAGAATCAAATGAGTAAAATCAAATGACTAATTTATCGAATAATTATCAAAAAATTATCAAATATATCATTGAATCAATAAAATACTGAAAAATAATGAAAACAGGATGAGAATAAATGATGAATAAAAAAATAAAACCGACCCGATTATTGATCGCATCGATTTTGATTTTATCAATGCTTGTCGCACCGGCAGCGGCTCACGGTGTCTATATGAGCAGTGAAGTTAACGGCGACAATTTAAAAATTCACGCATATTATCAAGGCGGCGACCCGATGGCAAACTGTGATGTCGAAGTTATGACATATGATGCTGCCGGAAAAACAACACCGTATTTGACAGGAAAAACAGATGCAAACGGCGATTATGAATTTGCCGTCAAAAGCGGCGTCACCGCTTACCGCGTAAAAGTCGTTGAAGGCGAACACGCTGTTACAAAAAGAATTGACATTGACGCGCCGTCCGGCAGCGGATCTGACTCAGGCAGCAACAGCGGAAGCAGCAGCTGGATTTTCGGAACGGAAGGACCGTCCCTCTTTACAATCGGTGCAGGTCTCGGCTGGATTGTCGGTATTGCCGGCATCATCATGTATTTACAGGCCCGCAAGATGAAGAATGCATAATGCATAATTACCCAATATAAACAGTAAAAATTACCATATTAAACGGTAAAATTAACATAAAATAAACAATCAAAGAATCAATCAAATAGATTGAAAAGGCAAAGTGGCAAAATGGATACCGGAATTGACTCTTATTTGTACAATAATACATCTGTGATTCACCGAATGAATCCGATGACAAAAGTTGTTGCTGTTTTGGCAATGGTCATTTCGGTCGCCATCGTTAAGGATATTAACATGGCTCTTTTTGCCCTGCTTCTTTCGATTCTTATGATAATTGCGGCGAAATTGCCGATCCGTTTTGTGATCAAACGCATTTGGTCACCTTTTTTATTCATATTATTATTTGCGGCAGCCTTGCTTCTCAGCGGCGGCGAAGGTGAAATCCTTTGGTCAATCGGATTTTTAGACATTACCGCCGAAAGCGCTTTGAACGCCGCGCTGATTTTAATTCGCGCAACCGCTGCCATTATTATGATTACCGCGCTGCTGGCGACAACACGCTTCGATATTATTGTAAAAGTGCTGTACGACTTGAAAATGCCGGTATTTTTACTTCAAATATTGATGTTTTCCTACCGCTACATTTTCGTCTTTTCAGATGAACTGGACAACATGAGAAATTCGATGGCTGCAAAAGGATTTCGGCCGAAATTATCCATGCGCATGTTTTCATCAATCGCCAACATGCTCGGCATGCTTCTCATTAAAAGTTTTGAACGCGGCGATGAAGTTTACCGCTCAATGATTGCGAAAGGCTACACGGGAAAGCCTACCATTATTACGGAAAATAAAATGTATGCCAAAGATTACATTTTCGTATCTTTCGCGCTGCTTATTGCGGTTATGATTCATATTCCCGCATTGACCCAGAGCGGAATTTTAACCGGTATTGCCGGCTGAAAAAGAAAAACGGAAAAATGAAAGGGAAAATAGAGAAAAAATGAAAGGGAAATAGGGAAGAGAAAAAAGGGAAAAAGAAAATGGGATTTGAAGAGATGACAGAGACTGAAAATGGAAAAAGTGAAAATTGCGAAAAGCAATCGGAAGCAATGGATGAAGTAACGCCTGTTCTTTCCGTTAAAAATTTAACATATCACTACCCGAAAAATAAAATGGCATTGGATGATGTGTCTTTTGATATTTATCCCGGCGAAAAGGTTGCTGTTGTCGGTCCGAACGGCGCCGGAAAAACGACCCTTTTTCTTCATATGAATTCTACGATTAAAAGCAAGGGTCATATTTTCATTAACGGCAAAGATGTCGCCGACATGAATCCGACACAGCGTGTCAAAGAAGTCGGTATTATGTTCGCCGACCCTGACAACCAGCTTTTCATGCCGACTGTTTTTGATGATGTTGCTTTCGGCCCGCTCAATCTCGGCCTTTCCAAAGAGGAAGTCGAACAGCGCGTAGAAGAAGCGATGGCGATGACCGGCATTTCTGATTTAAAAACCCGCGTCCCTCACCATCTCAGTTTGGGACAGAAGAAAAAAGTGGTTTTGGCATCAATCATTTCCATGAAGCCCGAAGTTTTAGTTCTTGACGAGCCGACCGCCAACCTCGACCCGAAAAGCAAGCGCGATGTTTTGGAAATCGTGAACAAACTCAACGCCGACGGCATGACAATCATCATTTCAACTCACGATGTGAATCTCCTGTCTGAATTGGCCGACAAAGTTTTCGTGCTCAACAAAAGAATTATTGAAACCGGAACCCCGAGAGATATTTTTTCAAACCCGGGACTTCTTGAAGAAAACAATTTGGAAGCATCAGACATTTTCAAATTCTTCCAACTTCTTTCCTCCATCGGATTCGATTGTGAAGAACTGCCGCTCAGTTTCGATGATGCCGTCAATGAAATTCTGACGCAGATGGAAGAAAGCGGCGGACATATTCATTTGCATACGCACGAACATTCGCACGAAGAAATGATTAAATTGAGAAAAGAATTCCAATATCGGATTGAGAGAATTGATTAAAATCAATCCTGATCCAATTTATCCCTTAATTGAATATTTCACCCGCGCCCCATATTTCTGCGATTTCAGCAATCCCAAATCTTCAAACTTCAAGACAAATGTCCGAACCGTCGCGTAAGCGACATTCCGATAATCTTTTTCAAGCATTTTCGTTGAAAACTCGGAACGGCCGTAATTGGACAAAACGAAATAAAACAATTCTTCTTCTTTTTTTGTAACGGCGCCGCTTTCAACTATTCTCTTGAAATCGGATAAGACGGTTTCCGTTTTTTGTATTTCTTCAAAACGTGAGAATACGTTTTCGATGTAGAAATGCAAAAACGGTGTGATGTCCATGATATTTGAAATTTCATAGTTTTCGGTCATTGTTTTAAATGCTTTGTAGTAACCGGACCGGTTTTCGTTAACGTAAGCGGAAAATGGAATGAAAAGTGTCGCCGTATATCCTTTTTGAACCAAGTACCAGAGCTGAAGGAGGCGCGCCATTCTGCCGTTGCCGTCAAAATACGGATGGAGATAAGCGAAGTCGTAGTGAATCATGACCGACTTCAAAATTTGATCAATTCCGTCTTTATCATCGTGAATGAAAGCGACCAAATTGGAAACATATGCCGGCAGCTTTTCATGAAATATTCCGGTATGAATATCTTTTCCGACAGAATTCATGACATAAACGGAGTCATTTCGATAAATCAAATCCGCCGGCAGCTTTTCCCGCGAATCTAAAAAGGCGTTGATCGCCAATTCGTAAAGCTTTCTCAGATTTTCAACGGTTATTTTATTGGAAGGATCTGAAATGAAATCAATTCCGCGCTTGATTCCGTAAGCCTTTTCTTCATCCTTGGAGTTCGGCGCGCAGCCTGCCAGAATTCGGCGAACGCTGTCTCGCCGTGTATCAATTTTTTCAATAGAAAGGGTGGCGATGATTTCATCTTCCATCGCGTTTGCGCCGTATTTTTCACCAACGTATGACTGCATTAATGTTTTCGCCGTTTGAGAAACGACATGAACCTGCGTCGGCGAATAAACAATCTTTTGACCGGAAAAGTCCAAAAGCGCCGTTTCTTCAAACACATTTTCAGACAATACCGAAACGTATTCAGAAACATTATCAGAACCATACTTGTACTTTAACTTCTGATAATTGAGAGCGTTTTTATCATTAAGCATTTGAAGAAAAACTTGGAAATCCATAACAGTAAAAAAGATTAACTGATATAAATAAGTATCAATTAGTATCAATTTAAAATGGAAATTTAAAAACTTGAAAAAAAGAAAACAAAACAAAAAACAAATAAATAAATATTTGATTTTTGGAAAAAACTAAACATCCGTTTTTGGAAACTTTTCAAATCCAAACGCCCCTTTTCCAAAATCCAAAAAAAACAACTTTCATTGAAAAACGACGTTTCATTTTTTTCAAATTTTGATGAAAAAATGATGTTTCATTTTGTCCAAAAATAGAAGTCCAACCACGACCGTTAATTTTCATTTCATTCATAACGAAATGGAGAGTTAGATGGATATTTACGGATTCAGACCTGTAATTTAATAAAATGAATCTGCTGCTGATTTTCCTTTCATTCCTTTTTAATTACATTTACCTGCCCATGCAAAACTAATTACCACGGCTACCTTACCGTTTCAGTTTGCCATATGTACCTACCGTTTCCGTTTGCCACATGTACCTACCGTTTCCGTTTGCCATATGTACCTTACCGTTTCCGTTTGCACCGTTGCCGCCGCGCGCGACTCGCCCAAATTTTCAAAAAAGAAACAAAAACCAAACCCGCATTTTATGAATAAAAAAAGAAAAAGATGAAAAAAAGAAATCAATAAAAAAAAGGAATCAGTCGATAATCATAGAAGACATATCGCCTTTCATTTCGGTTGAAATCAATTCCTTCACTTTATCATATTCCAAACCCTGACCGAGCAGCCACATCAATTTAACGAAAACAGATTCTGTCAGCTGGTCAGCAGCTTCGGCAACGCCGGCATTTCTCATGGCAAGACCTGTTTCGTATGTGCCGAGCGCGGTGCTGCCGTTAATACACTGAGAAGTGACAACGACAGGAACTTTTTTGGCAGCGGCTTTTTCAAGAGCGGGAATCCAGTCATCAGAAACGTGACCGAGACCGACACCTTCGAGAACAATGCCTTTGTATCCGCTGTCAATGTAATAATCCAAAATTGAAGGATCAACGCCGGGAACGAACTTGACGATTGCACATTTTTCTTCAAGCGCCGGCGTGATTTTGAGTTCGTTTTCGCCGCGCTTGGAGTAGCTTACAAAACCGGAAAGGAATGTCAATTCGCCGGTGAAATAATCCATATTCGCAATCGGGAACATATTGACCGACTTGAACGTGTCGCGGCGGGAGGTGTGCATTTTACGTGTTTTGACGGCGCGGTGCAGCGAACAGTAATCATCAGACATGGAGCCGTGCATCACGATGAGAACTTCAGCGATGTCGCCGGCAGCAGCGCGCGCGGCGCATAAAAGGTTCATGTGATTGTCACTGCTCGGGCGGTCGGGGCTTCTCTGAGAGCCTGTAAAGATAATCGGAACAGGTGTGTCAATCATATAAGCGGCGGCAGCGGCGGAATAAGTCATTGTGTCCGTTCCATGCGTTACAATAATCCCGTCGGCACCGGCTTTGATTTCATCATAAATGACCTGCGCCAGTTCTTTCCAGTTTGCAGGTTTCATGTTTTCTGACAAAAGACTGAAAACATCTCTGATTTTAAAATCGGCAAAACCGTCAAGTTCGGGAACTTCCAAAAGCAAATCTTCGCCTGTAAAGGACGGCTGAACAGTTCCGGTGTCAGTGTTGACATAAGATGCAATTGTTCCGCCTGTTGTAATAATTGTAATTTTCTTACCCGACGGTTCGGTTTTAATGCCGGCGGCCTTTGCCGTATTTCTTACAACCTGTTTCGGAACCTCAGGCGGCGCGGCGACAGGAGGCAAAACCGTAACTTTAACATCGTTTTCCAAAAAACCGGCAACATATCCGCCGCCGACCATTTTAAGCGTAATGTAACCGGCATCGCCCGGAATCACGTGACCTTCATAGAAAACGCCGTCTTTTTCGACCTTTACAAAATCTCCTGTTTTAA
>JAJDHP010000052.1 GCA_030266245.1 Methanimicrococcus sp. OttesenSCG-928-J09 | reverse complement strand
TAAAATCAAAAAATAAAAAGAGACCTGCCGTTTTTCAAAAAATAATAAAAAGAGAAACAAAAGCGTTTATTCTTCAATAAACGCCGTCATTTTTAAACCGGATCTTCTGTCAAAGGATTTGACTGCGCTTTCCAAATCGGATTGCACTAAATTGTAGCGGTTGTCTAAAAGCGCCGACAAAACAGCTTCACGAACAACCATTCTGAGGTCGGACCCTGTATATTCTTCCGTTTTCTTAGCAATTGCTTCTGTATCAATTTCGCCTTCAATTTTTCTGAGAATTGTGTCCAAAATATCTTTTCTCATTTCAAGAGTCGGGCGCTCAAAGTCAACGATTTCATCAAAACGGCGCCAAACGGCTTCATCCAATTTCTTTGTGTGATTTGTTGCGGCAATAAGCAAAACGCCGTCTTCAACAAGACTTGTATTGTCAATCGCTTTTAAAAGCGTGTTAACCGCCTGCTTAATCGCCGAATGTTCTCCTTCTGCGGTTCTGGATGTCGCGATGAAGTCGAATTCATCAATAAACATAATACACGGATCGAATTTTTTGGCGAGCGCAAACACACGGTCAATATTTTTCGATGTTTCACCGAGATATTGGTCAGTAATCATTGAAAGATGAACCTCGACAATCGGAATCGATAATTTCTTCGAAAGCGCGCGCGCAAAAGATGTTTTTCCCGTTCCCGGCGGACCGACAAAAAGGACTTTGCCGATATCGTAAAGGCCGATATTTTTAAAGTGATCTTTATTTTTAATCGCCAATTCAATCTTCTGAAGTTCATTCTTCTGGCGTTCCGTTAAAATCAGCTCATCCATAGATTCGCGAACCTCTTCAGGCGCCTTAATGTATGCCAATTTCAGCCATTCGCGGCCATTGCCTTTTCCTTCCGACAGGTCTTCAATAATGGATTCGATCCATTCTCTTGAAGCTTCTTTCGGTGGGTTTTTCGCGGCCACTTTTTCATAACTGATATCACTTTTTTCATCCGCGCTGCCGTAATAATAAGCCAAAACCGGATTCTCTAAAATGCGGTCTCTTGCACCTTCCTGCTTTTCAAACCAGCCGGCGGCAGAATCCAGACTTCCGTCCGTTAAGTGAACGCTTCCGGAATACGCATCCACAACCGCGTAAGCGAATGGTTTGCCGTTTATTTTTAACGCGCTTTCCACATCTTCAATCCCGAACATGTTTTTTATGATTGTTTTGCTGGGCTTAATCGGCTTCGGAACATTTCTTGTTCTTGTGTCCCACAGCGTTTTACGTATTTTAGAAGGAATATCATTGACGATAAGTTCATTTTGATTATTGTAAATTTCAGCCGTCAAAAGAAATTCGACGACATCTAAAGTTTCGGAAGCCATTGTATCAGTTATCCTTGTGGTTTTTAAAATCGGACCGTTTTATGTGTTTATTTTATGTTAATTTTGAAGTAAGGAATTACAATCTCAATCATAATAAAATTTTGCATTTAGAAAAACACATTTGTCATTTTTAATCTGAACCCGAATTTAAATTCTGAAGATATTTCTTCTTTCTGTTTTATTTATTGACGCCATTCATTTCGAATCTCAAAGATTGCCATTAGTAATGGTTATCTTCAGTCATTTCAAATGGCTATCTTTTCTCATTTCTAATGGTTAATGTTTCTCATTCCTGTTGGTTAATGTCTCCCATTCCTATTGGTTAATACCATTTCCACTTTCATCTATCATCTTCTATTTTTCATCTTAATAATCCTGCGACAAACTTTTTAAATACATTCGATGAATAAATGACATTTTCAAAATGAGCGAATTATTGAAATTCGCCGCTCACAACGATTTAAGTGATTCTCATGTCTGAAATTCAAAAAGTAGACCCGATTTATTCCGGTAAGGCCAAGACGATTTACACAACGAACGACCCCGCGAAATATATTGCGGAATTCCGCGACAGTTTAACTGCTTTCAACGGTGATAAAAAAAGCGAAGCGCCGAAAAAAGGTTATTACAACGCTCAAATTTCCCGCAAAATCTTTGAGATGCTTGAAGAAAACGGCATCAAAACGCATTACAAAGGAATGGCTTCCGATATTGATATGATTGTTGACATCGTTGACATTGTCAAGCTTGAAGTCATTGTCAGAAACATTGCCGCCGGTTCCATCACCAAAAAATATCCGATGCCCGCAGGAAAAGTCTTCGACCAGCCTCTTGTTGTTTTCGACTTCAAAAGCGATGAATATCAGGACCCGATGATCAACGAAGACATCGCAAACGCGCTCAGCGTCGCAACCTATGAGGAAATGAAATACCTGAAAGAAACCGCGCTTAAAATCAACAGTATTCTTGTCCCGTATTTCGATAAGAACGGTTACCTTTTGCCCGACTTCAAACTCGAATTCGGAAGAGTCAACGGCCAAATCGTTCTCGCTGATGAAATTTCCTGCGACACCTGCCGTATCTGGGATAAAGTCACCAAAGAATCCTTCGATAAAGATATTTTCAGATTCGACAAAGGCGATCTGACAAAAGCATATGAAACCGTTGCCCGAAAACTCGTCCCCGAGATTTTCGAGTAATTTTTTTCATTTCTTTTTTTCTTTTTTATTTCTCAAAAAACGTCAGTCATTTTTTTCATTTTTTAAAACCGAGCGGGTCGCGCGCGGCAGCAGCACAGCAGAAATAGCAGCGGCCGCAGCAGTTAATATTTCAGTTTGTAGTCAGCAGTGCAGTTCGCTGTTGGCAGCACGGTTTGCTGTTGGCAGTACGGTTTGCAGTCAGCGCCTGCAACAGCAAATGACATATTCTTCCTGTTTTATTTACCAACAATTTAATTCGTTTTCATGTTACCTTTTTATTCTTTGACGCATTTACCAAAATTGTTACATTTATTCTATATTTATAAAATTCAGGTGTATATCTTTATGCAAAACGACAATTATGATGCGATTGTAATCGGCGGCGGCATCAGCGGTTTGATGTCGGCGCTTGTGCTTTCAAAACACGGAAACCGTGTTCTTGTTCTTGAAAAAGAAGAAGTTGTCGGCGGAAATTGCCGCAGTTATCAAGTGGACGGCTTTACAGTGGATACCGGTCCCCACGCCATAACCGCGCTTCGAGGCGGTCCGATTCCGATGCTGATGGATCAATATTATGATGTGACGCCGCAATTTCAGCCGTACGGCAATTATTACATCCGAACGCCCGACGCTTCTTTAGTACGCTGTCCGACCAATGTCCGCGACTTCTTAATGTTTGATTATCTGCCGGTCAAAGACCGAATGAAGCTTGCCAAAACCATCGGCAGCGTGATGCTTAAAGTCAGCCGAGGCGAAGATTATTCCGACAGATCTGTTCACGAATGTCTCCCAAGCAGCCTTTCTCCCGAAACGATGGCATTTGCCAACACCTTTTCCATGTTTATGTCCGGCCGCGGCATGAAAGAAACATCTGTTCAGAGAATGGCAGCAGGCGCAGGTGTTGTTAAAGAGAAAAACAAATTGACGCCGGAAGAATACAAAGCAATCGTTAAAGGAAAAGCGGATTTCAACAATTTCGCCAATTCCGATAATCTGGACCTTGAAAATTTGGAAGAGGACGAACAGAAAAAAGGCAAAATAAACGAAAACGGCAAAATAAATGAAAACGGCAACAAGGTCTGTAACGAAAACAAAACCGAAACCGATATCAAAAACGATAAAGGAAAGAAAAAAACCAAATCCAAAACATCCAAGCAGGATAAGCAAGAAAAACAAAACAAACAGAACAACAAACAAAAGTCAGCTGAAAATAATGATTCCGTCATGGCCGCATTTAAGAAAACATTTACACATAAAGGCGGTTTTTCAACACAAGGATATCCGATCGGCGGCGTTCAGGCGGTTACTGACTGCACACTTCGTTCCATGCCGGCGCTTACAAAAATCCAAACCGGAACGAATGTTAAAACCATTTTGACAGAACATGATTCCGAAACCGGTAAAGATACAGCGGTCGGCGTTGAAACAACAGACGGTGAATATTACGCGGATTTGCTCGTTCATACCGGATTTGCAAGCGCGCTGCCTCAAATGCTGGAGCTTCCCGTTTCTTACGTTAATCAATTGAAAGGCATCGACCATACCGTCAGCTTGAGTTTATGGCTGGGTCTGGATGAAATGCGTCCCGAATTTGATTATGTCGGCTCTGAGGTTCAATTTGAAGAAATGCCTTACTGGGGCGGACCGATCAGTAATTACGATAAGAATTTAGCGCCTGAGGGCTGTCAGTCTGTCGGATTCGCATTTATTCCGCAGCAAAAAGATGTTAAAGCTAAAGTCGACGACGCTTATAATCAAATTTTCACGCTTTTGCCGAAAGTTGAAAAGCATGCCGTTATGCGCCACGAACAAATTACCGTTCCCGAAAAAGCGGCGATTACCGTTCGCGGCGAATTTGCCGATATCCGTTCTCCTGTTGAAAATCTGTATATCGCCGGAACCGATACCGATAAAAGAAGTATGGGTGTCACGCGCGCCGCGTATTCCGTTGTCGAACTCATCGGAAAAATTCATGCCGACGGTAAACTGAAACGACAAAACGATTTCAAAGGATACAATTTCAAAAGAGATTATTTGCCGCCGATTCCAAAGTGAACCGGCCTTTTTCTTTTTTTATTTTTAAATCCGGGATTGTTTTTCAGTTTATTTCAAAAAATGCGGCAAATCACGCGCGCGACCGACACTTGGAAGGACCTCAGAACAGCGTTATTATTACATTAATTGTAATGCTTATTCTTTCAAGCAATAATTTTAATTACTTCTATTCTTTAATTTTTGATTGACGGTTTGTCATTTATTATTGTTTATAATATCATTCAAATCGTTTTAAATGCTGCAAAATTCCTCGTTTGCATGCGTTTTATTTAACCATTTCAAGAAATTGCCAGGTTGGTGCAAAGTTATGAGTCAAAAGTTTAGGGGCGTTATTCCCGCTTTAATTACGCCGTTTACGGCGGACAATCGAATTGATGCCGATGGATTCAGAAGAAATATTGAATTCACGATTAAAGGCGGCGTCAGCGCTATTGTTCCGTGCGGTACAACGGGCGAATCCGCGACAATGTCCGCGGCAGAACATATGCAAGTAACAGATATCGCGATTGAAGCGTCTTCTGTTCCCGTCATTGCCGGAACGGGTTCAAATAATACGGCTGAAGCGATTGAATTTACCAAACACGCAGCCGATTCGGGTGCCGCTGCTGTTCTTGTGATTACTCCTTATTACAACAAACCGACTCAAAGCGGTTTGAAAGCTCATTTTGAAAAAATTGCCGACTCGGTTGACGTTCCTATGATTCTTTACAACGTGCCGTCCCGAACGAGCGTTGACATGAGCATTCCGACGATTGCGGAATTAGCCAAACATCCCAATATTGTCGGCATTAAAGAAGCCACGGGCGATATGGGAAAAGCGACGGAAATTATCAGCAAAACCAAAGACGAGGATTTTGTTTTGCTTTCGGGCGACGATGTCGCAACGCTTCCTTTGATGTCTGTCGGCGCTGCCGGCGTTATTTCAGTTATCGCAAATATCCTGCCGGATAAAATGGCGCAGATGGTCAGCGCTTTTGAAGCCGGGAAACTGCAGGAAGCAATGAAACTTCACTACGAGCTTGCTCCTTTGATGAAAGCGCTGTTTATCGAAACCAACCCGGCGCCAATCAAAACCGCAGCGGGCTTAGCAGGTCATGCCGCCGGCCCCTTGAGACTGCCGCTTGTGCCGCTCCAGCCGCTCAACCTTGATATTCTGACAAATGAATTGAAGAAGTGCGGGGTTTTAAAGTGAGCGAAGTCAGAGAAGTCAGAGCTGCCGTTATCGGCGCATGCGGCCGCATGGGCTCGCTTATTATTCAGCGTATCACGGCAACGGAAGGAATCACCCTTTCTGCTGCTTTTGATGTCGCTTTTATCGGCGAAGACATCGGCGATGTGATTCGTGTCGGCAAAATGGGTATTCCTGTTTCCGATTCTAAGGATTTGGCTGCCGTTTTGAAAGAAACCAAGACGGATGTTGTCATCGACTTTACGATTGCGGCAGCAACTGCTGTCAACGCGCCGGCCGCGGCATCCGCGGGTGTTAATCTGATTATCGGAACAACCGGAATCAGTCCCGAGCAGCGCGCGGTTATTGACGAAGCGATTGTGAAAAACAATATCTCTGCCGTCATTTCGACCAATTATTCTATCGGCGTCAACGTTTTCTTCAAATTGCTGGAAGAAGCGGCTAAATATTTGAGAGACGACTATGATATCGAAATTATTGAAGCACACCACAACCAAAAGAAGGATGCTCCCAGCGGAACCGCAATGACCGCCGCTGAAATTCTCAGCGAAGCGCTCGGCGGCAAGGAATTGGTTTTCGGCCGCGAAGGACTTTGCCCGCGCGGTAAAGAAATCGGTGTTCATGCTGTTCGCGGCGGTGATATTATCGGCGACCACACGGCCATGTTTATCGGTAATTCCGAGCGCATTGAGCTCAGACATCAGGCGCATACGCGTGAAATCTTTGTCGGCGGCGCTGTTTTGGCTGCCAAATGGGTGAACGCGCAGGAAAAAGGAAAAGTTTACAGCATGACAGATGTTTTGAACTTCTGATTCCTTTTTCTTTTATTTTCTCTCATTTTCTTTTTTTATTTTTGTTATAAACGAGTGTTCTTTTTTGTCAATTTTTTTTAAAAATGATGCAACTCGCGCGCGTGAGCTTGGCAGCAAGATATTAGGCGGCGGAGCCGCAAAAATCGCGAAGCGATTTTTCATAAACACCTCCCTCCCACTGCAAAACGGCAACCTGATTCCGATTGGTACCGGCAACCTGATTCCGATTGGTACCGGCAACCTGCCTCCACTTGGTAACAGCAACCTGATTACGATTGGTAACAGCAGCCTGCCTCCACTTGGTAACAGCAGCCAGCCTTCAATCGGTAACAGAAATTTATTGAAAACGTTACTACTAACGAATTTGATTAAAAGGTCAAAACGACTTTTTTAAATACCTCCACAAACTTTCTCTTCTCATATTATTATTTTAAAAACTAAATCCTTGGAATTCACATGAAAGTCTCAATTCTCGGTCCTGCCGGTTCTTATTCTGAAGTTGCGGCCCGTACATTTTTTGATACTGCTTTTGGCGGTCACAAACCTGATTTTTTGTTCTGCTCTTCAATTGAAAATGTCGTGACACGGCTTTTTGAAGAGGACGAGGATGGTCAGATTTCTGCGTGCGCCGTCATTCCGATTGAAAATTCACTTGAAGGCGCGGTCGGAATCAGCATGGATCTGCTTTTAGAAAAAGAAGTTTCAATCATTGCCGAATTGGTCATTCCCGTGAATCATTGTTTGCTG
>JAJDHP010000051.1 GCA_030266245.1 Methanimicrococcus sp. OttesenSCG-928-J09 | reverse complement strand
ATACCGGGAGGCATTCCGCCCATTCCGCCGCCCATTCCCGGAGGCATTCCCTGGGGCATCGGCATTGTTTTTGCGGAAGCGATCACATCATCGATTCTGAGAATCATGACAGTGGATTCGGTTGCGGCATTGATAGCCTGTGTTTTAATTCTCAAGGGTTCAAGAACGCTGTTGGCATACATGTCTTCAACTTTGCCGTCATAAACATTGAGACCGGCGTTCTTGTTGCCTTTCTCGTGCTGTGCTTTCATTTCGGCAAGCATGTTAATCGGGTCAAGACCTGCGTTTTCGGCAAGAGTCTGGGGAATAATTTCAAGCGCTTCGGCGAACTTGGCGACTGCCAATTGTTCTCTGCCGGAAAGTGTTGCTGCGTATTCCTGGAGACGGAGTGAAATTTCAATTTCAGGAGAGCCGCCGCCGACAACAACCTTTTGGTCTTCGATTGCGACACCGACGACACGGATGGCGTCTTCAATCGCTCTGTCGAGTGCGTCAACAACGTGTTCTGTTCCGCCGCGGAGGAAGAGAGAAACTGTCTTTGTGCCCGGGCATCCTGTGACGTAAATCATCTTGGAGCCGGTGGTTTCTTTTTCTTCGACAAGGTCAGCTGTTCCGAGTTCTGCGGCTGAGATTTCATCGATGTTTGTTAAAATCTTAGCGTTGGTGGCTTCGGAAAGTCTTGTCATGTCGCTCTGCTTAATTCTGCGGGCGGCGATGATACCGGCTTTTGCCAAATAATACTGAGCAAGGTCGTCAATGCCTTTCTGGCAGAAAATAACATTTGCGCCGGAAGCAAGGACTTTGTTGATCATTTCTTTAAGCATTGCTTCTTCCTGTTCGATGAAGCTGAGCATTTGGTCCGGAGAAGTAATTTTGATTTCGGATTTGGTTTCCGTCTTCTTGTATTCGATTGCAGCGCCGAGAAGTAAAACTTTTGCATTTTCAATGCGTGTCGGCATGTTCGGGTGAACACGTTCTTTGTCAATAATAACACCGTCAATCAAAACGGAATCATCAATGCTGCCGCCTGCGCGCTTTTCGACTTTGATTTTGTCAGTGTCGGCAACAACTTTGCCGTGAGCGTCAGTTTTTGTAATGGATCTGACCGCTTCAACTGTTAATTCAGAGAGTTTGTCTTTGTGAGCTTCAGCGCCTTTACCTGTGATGGCGGTGGCTGCGATTTTCTTCAAAGTTTCAACGTCGTCAACAGATGCGTCGATTGCAATGGATCTGACGATTTCCTGTGCTTTTTCGGAAGCCAGGCGGTAACCGGCAGAGATAATTGTCGGGTGGATGCCGTCTTCTAAGAGTTCTTCGGCGTTTGCCAAAAGTTCGCCGGCCAAAACAGCAGCGGTTGTTGTACCGTCACCGACTTCAGCGTCCTGTGTTTTGGAGATTTCGACGATCATTTTAGCGGCCGGGTGTTCGATATCCATTTCTCTTAAGATAGCGGCGCCGTCGTTTGTAATGATAACATCGCCCATGGAATCAACAAGCATTTTGTCCATTCCTTTGGGGCCGAGCGTTGTTCTGACCGCTTCGGCGACAGCTTTTGCTGCCATAATATTGTTGTTTTGGGCATCAGAACCTCTTGTTCTTCTGCTGCCTTCACTTAAAATAAAAATCGGTTGTCCTGACAAAATTAAATCCTCCTTATTTTGATAATTTGAAATTGATTAACAAATGTCTTCATAGACAATAATAATTATAACAAAAAAATCGGCTGCTTCGGTTACCCGAAAAAAACCGAATTTAAAGTTTCACGAAACAAGCCGTTAAAATCATAATTTAGAGAGGTTGTTTCGTGCATCTGCAACTCAGATTTGGAATTAAACTAATGTAAACGCTTCTATATAAGCATTCCCCCTTGAAGATTTTTGAAAACAGCAACAAGAGAAGAAAAAAGAAGCAATAAAAGGATAGACAAAGAAAGAAGGAGAAAGAAGAAGAAAAACAAAAATTGAGAGTTGAAAATTAAGCATTGGAATTGGAGATATAACTGAAAAAATAATTTTAACTTAATTTTGTATTACGGTTGATCATTATTTCATGTTAATTTTTCATACTATATGCACCTGCCGAACGCGTGCCAATTACGGCTACCTTACCGATTCCGTTTGCCATATTTACCTTATCGATTACGTTTACCATATTTACCTTACCGATTCCGTTTGCCATATTTACCTTACCGGTTCCGTTTGCCATATGTACCTTACCGGTCCCGTTTGCCACTGTCGCCACGCGCGCGAGCTGCACCAATTTTTAGAAAAAATAAAAAAACAACACACGATTTTTCATAAAAAAGATGAAAAACAGAAGACAAAAACAAAAAGAAAAAAGAAAGAAGGATTGGAAAAATTATTCATGATTTGAATCATCTTTTATTTCTTCAATCCCGCACCTTGATTCCTCTTCTGAAATCGGCACATCCGTTTTTTCGATTTTAAGTTTGATGACGCGCTGTTCGTCCGCTTCTAAAATCGTGACTCTCAGATTTTTATACGAAAAAACCTCGCCGACTTTGGGAATGCGCTCAAACACTTCGAGCGGCCAACCGCCGGCGGTGTTGTAATCGCACTCAAAATTCTTGTCATCAATTTCCAAATAATCAAACAAATCTTCAACATTCATGTTGCCGCTGACTTCGAAAACATCGTCACCGATTTCAACGATTTCTTCAATGATTTCGTCATACTCGTCCCAAATTTCACCGACGAGCTCTTCTAAAATATCTTCCATCGTCACAATGCCTTTTGTGCTGCCGTAATCGTCAACAACGACAGCTAAATGAGACTTCGCCTGGCGCATCTGCGTCAGCAGCGGAGAAATATTCATCGTCAGATAAGCAAATGTCACCGGTTTCATCAGAGTTTTGATGTGAACACGCTTGCCGGTCGCAACTCGTGTTAAAACATCCTTGACATTAATGATACCCACGATATTATCCAGATTTTCATCGTAAACAGGCAGCCGCGTGTAACCTTCGTCAATAATCACTTTTATAATCGAATCAAGGGTATCGGAAAGACTGATTGCGACAACATCCGAACGCGGCGTCATGATTTCCTGAACAGTCGTTTCATCAAAATCAAGCGCGGACTGAACAAGATCACTTTCATCTTCTTCTAAGATACCTTCTTCTTCAATCGATTCAATGATGAATTTCAATTCACTTTCCGTAACTGTCGGCTCATTGGATTCTTTCTTTTTGCCGGTTAAATTGATGAGTTTCACTAAAATGAAAGCCACAGGCGACAAAAGAATCATAATCAGATTGACGATGCGGGAAGTTGCCAGCGAATATTTTTCGGCGTTCGCTTTTGCAATGCTTTTGGGAAGGGTTTCACCGAAAATCAAAACAACAATCGTCACAACAACTGTTGAAACTGCCGCCGCGATTTCTTCGGGAAAAAGACGGGCGAACAAGATTGTCGCGATGGATGAGGCGCCGATATTAACGATATTGTTGCCGATAAGAACGGTTGAAATGAATTTATCATAGTTTTCCGTAATTTTTAAAACTCTTGCAGCCGATGCATTTCCGTTTTCAGCCATCGCTTTTAAGCGGATTTTATTGGCGGTTGAGTAAGCGGTTTCGGTTGCCGAAAAGAAAGCTGAGAGAGCTAACAAAATGAGAAGCAAGAGATACCAAAATGTGAGAGAAATTTCCATAATTCATAACCACATAGAATAGATTGAAAAGAAATAATTAAAAAATGAAATACAAATCATATTTTACTGAACATAGATATTAGACATAGATATTAGAATTTGAATGAATGACATTCAATATAAACATATTTAAAATAAATTTTCAAATCTCTAAATCTGCATCATGTTTTAATATAATCAAACCGGTTTAAATATAATCATTACAGTCTGTCGGGTTTACGAACAATGAACAGTGAGGGAAAACATGGCATTTGATTACAACACATTAACATTGATTTATTTAGGCATCGGCGTTTTCGCTTATTTTACGATTCTCTTTTTAACATTCCGTGATATGCGCATTTTCAGAAGAACAGGATATGTTTCTTACAGAAAGGGTGCACTGAAAGGAATTATCGCATCTTCCGCCGTTTTAATCGGTATTTTTTTAATTCCTGCGATGGAAATTCTCGGTCTCGCGCTTGTGTTTGTCGGTCTTATGATCAACCAAAAAGGCAAACGTGAAAAGGTATTTACAACCGCCGGCACATTTTCCAGATTCATCGGTCAAACCGACATCGTTTTGACAAATGAAGAAAAACGCGAGCTTTACGAGCAGCAAATGGCTGAAAAGAAGCAGATGGAAAAAGAAAAGGAAAAAGCTGAAAGACGCGAAAAAATGAAAGAACAAAGAGAACCCGACGAATTGGATGAACCTGAAAAGGAGAAGGAATAAGACCTTCGCCTCGCTTTTGTTTTTACTTTTTTGTTTAATTTTTTTGTTAAACTTTTTGTTTTTTATTTTTATTTGTTTTCACGTTTCTTAATTTTTGACCACATTTTTTATAAAATCACATTTCGGCGCCTTTTTTTCAATTTTTGAATGATCTGAAATGATTTTTATTCATCTGAAATCGAAGCAGAATCAGATGGAGGCGTACAGTCTTCCGGGTAGAATCTTCCGACAATGCTGTGCAGATGCGGAACAATGAAACAGACCAGCGGCAATGCCACTAAGAAACTGATTGCCCAGCCGCGAGCCCATGCATACAGGAGATGCGGACCGAGTCCGAGATTGACAATTGCCATTGTAAGCGACATGCAGGCGGACATAAAAACCGACATGACAACATTGGAAAGAAACTGTTTTCGGTTCATGCCATTTTCTTTGAGGAAGCCGTATATATATTTTTCTT
The DNA here is from genome assembly GCA_030266245.1 of Methanimicrococcus sp. OttesenSCG-928-J09. Lineage (GTDB taxonomy): Archaea > Halobacteriota > Methanosarcinia > Methanosarcinales > Methanosarcinaceae > Methanimicrococcus. The sequence continues at coordinate 3,171 of JAJDHP010000051.1, read as the reverse complement.
TTTTGAGTCAACCACATTGTATTTTTAGATGTTGACAATAGCGTTGACAATTAAACCGTAATGTGCAAACCGTGGTTGAAAACAAGACATAAAGAAATTGAAAAGAAAAAATTAACAATAAAATAAAATTAAAAATGTAAAAGATCAAAAAAATGAAATGTTGAATTTTAATAACCTTAAAATTAACATTTCGATATTACTTTTTGAATTGAACATTTAGCTTTCAGCTGGAACGGCTCTCATATTTTCTGCAGCTGCCTGATGATTGTCGCCCATAATAAATGGAACGATTTTAGTCAGCACAATCGGGGAAATGATATTCGTCAGCAAAAATGCAAAGACGAATGCGATTGCCCATGCTTTTAACCATGTTGTTAAGAACGGATCGGGTAAACCGGCGTTCATCAAAAGCATAATTAAAGACATACCGCAGGACATGAAAAATGTCATGCAGAAAGCGGTAATAAGTTTTCTTTTAACCATAAATATACCTCATGTAAAGTTTAAATAATCCTTTTCAGGCAAAGAGGCATATTAGAAAATTCGTTTTCAAATATTCAATATGCAGCTTCAACCTTTTTGAAAAAGTATTTAAGCATTTTGCATATGAATTTCATATTAAGAAAAGATATACGGAATAAAACGTGAACCAGAGACGGATTAGACAAGAACGTATTTATCATGATTATATGAGGACGAACATAGATTAAGTCCCTTGATTATGGTTCCTATAAATTTCATAATTATATGTACCTGCCGAACGCGTGCCGGCTATAGCTACCTTGCCGATTCTGTTTGCCATGTGTACCTACCGATTCCGTTTCAGTTTGCTACCTTACCAATTCCGTTTGCCATATGTACCTGCCGATTCCGTTCGCACAGCTGCCGCCGCGCGCGAGCTGCACAAATTTTTAAAAATAGAAGAAAAGGGAATCATGTTTTTGAAATCGGAAAAAACAGAAACGAATATTATAATTGAATATTAATTGAAAAAAAGAAAGAAAAAGGAAAACGGCAAGATCAGGATGCATCTGCCGTCTTTTTAATAATTTCATCAATATCTTCCTGAAGAATTTCAGGAATACCTTCAATGCCGGCGCTTAAGAAACCGCGAACGATCAAACCGGTGGCTTCGTTTTCGTCGAGACCGCGGGTCATGAGATATTCAACCTGATCGCGGGCGATTCTGCCGACAGCGGCTTCGTGCGTCATTTCGACATCCATCGCATTGGCTTCTAAGGCGGGAATTGCTTTTTGCGTTCCTTCGTCGCTGAGAACCAAACCGTTGCATTCCAAATGACCGTAAACATCGGGCGCATTGCCGATGATGTCGCCGCGGGAAATCACTTCACCGCCGATTGTAATCGTTCTTGAAATAATTTCTGTTTTGGTTTTCGGCGCGTTTAAAAAGACACGGCTTCCCATGTCTAAAACGGAGCCGGGATGAGCGACAGCGATTGTATTGAAGTAAGCCGTTGCGCCTTCGCCTTCTAAATAAGCGGAAGGATTGGACTGGATTGATTTGGCCGGCTTGAGACAGACATAATTGTTAATCATCTGACCGTCCGCCTCGATACGAATTCCCGTCCTCGGGCGAACTTCAACAGATTCTTCCCAATCATGAATCATGGAAAAAGTCAGCTTGGCACCTTTTTTGACATACATCTCTGAAACACCGATATGAAGCGCGCGTTTAACGGCGTCGTGCGTCAGACAGCCGGTGACAATTTCAAGTTCAGCACCTTCTTCAACGATAATAATATTGTGAACCGTCTGAAGTGCTTCTTCCGATCCGATCATTAAACAAGATTGAACCGGCGAAGTGATTTTAGCACCGGGAAGTGCACGGATGAAATAGCCGTCAGAATCTTCCATGTAACTGCGGGCTGTGTATTTGTCAGCCTCGGGACTTACCAGCTGCCACATGTAGTCTTCCAGCCAATCATATTTAGCAAGCGCCTCTTTAACGGACATAATTTCCAGACCGTCTGCTGTTGCCGAGCGGTGAGACACTTTATTATTGTACATCAAAAAATTGCCGCCGGCATTGCCGTCTGCGGAAATTCCGACAGTCGTCAAAGATGATTTAATCATGGAATCCAAATCAGTCATCTTTTTAACTTCAATAGATTCATCGGGAATATGATAAGCTTTTAAATCCACATAGCCGCCATACATCGCTTCTTTGTCCAAGGATTTTGAAACGCGCTCTGCCGTCTCTTTATTTTTCAGATCGTTTTTCGCATTGTTTTGTTTTGCATTATTCTGTTCTGCATTGCTTTTTTCTGTCATCTTTTCACCTCTCAGAGCTGTGTGATATTCAGCTTGCAGCGAATGCATTCTTCATATCCTTGTGTTTTAATTTCTTTAAGCAAACGGTTCGGGTTGCCGGAACACATGACGGTTCCGTTGCATAAAATGTAAGCTTTGTCCGCATCCAAATAATCCAAAATTTCGCCGGTGTGCGTAATCACAAGCGCCGATTTTCTTTCGGCTTTTGACTGGCAGGCTTTCTTGTTGCAGATTAATTTTCGGATTGTGTTGCCGACTTGAGCCATATTAACCGGATCGACACCGGATTCGGGCTCATCCAGCAAATAAAAGTCGGGACGCTGAACGCTGAGCTGAAGAAGTTCCGAGCGTTTAATTTCGCCGCCGGAAAAGCCGACATTAATGTCGCGGTCCAAAAAACGTTCCATGTCAATTGAACGTGCCAGCTCATCTAAATTTAAAATTGTTTTATGAGATTCTACTTCCAGCAAATTGCGCAGCTTGACGCCTGCAATATTAGGCGGGCGCTGAGACATGATACCGATTCCCATTTTCGCGCGTTCATTAATCGGCGCGTCTGTAATGTCTTTTCCCTTAAAGAAGATCTTACCGGAAGTGATTTTGTAATTGGAAAATCCCATAATCGTACTCAAAAGCGCAGATTTGCCGGCGCCGTTGGGACCGAACAAAATAGCCGTTTCTCCGGTTTCCACCTCAATCGTCACATTTTTAAGAAGCTGACGCCCGGCAACTTCTACATTTAAATCTTCAATTTGAAGCATCGTTTTGAACTCCTGAATAATAAATAAAAATTTTAATTTGTATTATTTAGTCTGTAATTTTGAATAATTGTAAGACTCAATACGATTGAGAAATAAAAAGATTCTCAAACGTTTCGTT
>JAJDHP010000050.1 GCA_030266245.1 Methanimicrococcus sp. OttesenSCG-928-J09 | reverse complement strand
GCTTCGCGATTTTTGCGGCTGCCGCCGCACTAATTCTAACCATTACAGGCTCTAACTCCAGCAAATTCTAATTTCAAAAAACTGCCGCTCACACGCGCGAGTCGCTTCGCTTTTCAAAAATTCCAAAAAAATCGCACCACGTTTTAAATCAAAAAAATAAAAAAGAAACGAGACAGTTTCCTGTCCCGCCAGTTAAATTAAATCAGCAAACGTCAGATCCCGGTTCCAAATCTTGGTCCGGCATCAAAAGAGAAACTTTACCGTTTCCGTCATCGGCCGCTAAAATCATGCCCTGAGATTTTACGCCGCACAATTTTGCCGCTTTCAAATTGACAATCACACAAACCGTTTTGCCGGTCAACTCTTCTGTTGTGTAATATGCGCGAATTCCTGACACGATTTGGCGCGGTTCCGGTTCGCCGACATCAACCATGATTTTGTAAAGCTTTTCAGATTTCTCAATAATTTCAGCGGAAATAATTTTACCGACTTTGATTTGAGTTTTAAAGAAATCATCAATTGTGATTTCAGGCAATAATTCCGTTTCGACCGTTTCAGTTTTGTTTTCTTCCATATTTTTTCCCCCTGCAGCGCAGGCACATTTCGGCGCTTTTTCTTTGCCGCCTTTTTCATTTTTCGCATTTTCTATAAGTTTTTCCTCATCGGGAACCAATCCCGCTTCCTTCATTGCCAAATGAACACGCTTCTTGGCGATTTCATCCATTTCGGCAATCTTATCGTCTTCCAGTTTAGTAAAGAGAATTTCAGGCTTTCCAAGCGCCGTTCCCGGGACAAGCGGCACAAGCGCTTCATCATAAAGAACATCCGAAACATTTCCGCTCAAACCAAGCTGCTCCCATGCTTCCTGCATTTTGCCGGGCGTCACCGGTTCAAAAAGAATGGCAAGCGCTTTCACAAGCTGAAGACAATTGTACACCACTTCGCCGCATCTGTCCTTGTCGGTTTTGATAAGCGCCCACGGTTCATGAGATTGGAAATAAGTGTTGGCGTAAGACGCGAGTTCCATAACAGTATCGGAATACTTCTTAAATTCATATTCGTCAAGCGCTTTAATTGCGTCAGCCGTTGTCTGCTTAATCTTTTCCAAAATTTCAGGCTCCACCGTTCCTTTCGGAATATCGCCGAAATTTTTAGAAGCGAATAAAAGCGATCTGTAAAACAAATTACCGAGGACGGCAACCAGTTCCGAATTAATTTTTTCCTGAAGCATATCCCAGCCGAAATTGAGTTCCTTGGTGTGGGAAGTGTAGCTGGATAAATAGAAGCGAAGCAAATCCGGATGGAATCCCTGATCCAAATAGTCCTCGCCGACCCAAACAACATACCCACGGCTCTTTGAAAATTTCTTGTCTTCAATTTTCACCATTCCGGAAGCTACAACATCCGTCGGCAAAGAATAACCGGCACCTTTCAGCATTGCCGGCCAGAAAATACAGTGGTGGTAGACAATGTCGCCGCCGATAAAGTGAACAATTTCAGATTCCTGCGATTCAAGAGTTCCGCCGCTCTCAGCTTTCCAAATCTTTTCCCAAGAATCGTTATTGGCTTTCGCCCATTCTTCCGTAAAAGCAATGTAGCCGATCGGCGCGTCCACCCAAACGTAAACGACAAGACCGTCCGCGCCCGGAAACTTAACGCCCCAATCCATGTTTCGCGTGATACACCAGTCTTCAAGTCCTTGAGTTACCCAGCCCTTTGCATAATTAACAGCATTATCCGTGCCGCGCAGCTCTTCTAAATATTCCTTCAAAAATCCGTCAAATTCGGAAAGTTTGAAGAAATGATGTTCCTGGCTTCTGTATTCCGCCGGATTTTTACAAACCGCACATCTCGGATCAATCAGTTCGCCCGGATAAAGCGGTTTTTTACAGCCTTGGTCGCATTCGTCACCGCGTGCAACGGCGCTGCAGTGTGGGCAGATGCCTTCCACATACCTGTCCGGCAAAAATCGGTCGCAGTGCGGGCAGTAAGCAATATCAATATTTTTAGAATAAACGTAGCCGCCGTCAATCAGTTTCTGAACAATATCCGTTGTACGAACATGATTTTCCTCGTCATCCGTTGTTCCGTAAGCATCAAAACGAACGCCCATGCGTTCGAAAATCTCCGAGAAATGTTTGTGATAAACCGTTACAAGTTCTTTTGGCGTAATGCCTTCCTTTTCGGCATTCACGACAACCGGTGTTCCGTGCGTATCGGAACCGCAGATAAATACTGTCTCACGTCCTTGTTTTCTTTGAGAGCGGACGTAAATGTCTGCCGGCACATAAGTGCGCATGTGACCGAGATGTGCCATTCCGTTAGCATACGGAAGCCCGCAAGTGACAATCATCGGTTTTTTGTTTTCGCTCATTTTATCCTTCCTTTGTAAAATTCAATGTAAATGCGTTGTGAATGGTTGTTATGAAGTCTTCTTGAATTTATAAAATTTTGTATGAACGATTATTGATTTATTAATGATTTGAATCAAATTGATTTGGGCAGTACGCATTCGTCGCGCACGAGCCGCACCCTTTATTCTAAACTCAAAACGGCGGTCGGCAGCGGTGATAAGCAAAAATTGAAGATAAAGGTAAAAAACGAAAAATTGTCTGTCGTTTTTTCAATATCTGTTAAAATTTATGCACTCGTGCGCGTATTGCCGGCAGCAGAAAAAATGGAAGCGGCATCGGTAAGGTAACAAACTGAAACGGAATCGGTAAGGTAAATATGGAAACCGGAATCGGTAAGGTAGCTGTGCCAATTAGTTTTGCATTGGCAGGTACATATAATTAAAACGAAACGGAAAAACTCATATCTCCTTTTTTCATAATTTTGTTAAAATTTCTGCAGCTCGCGCGCGTACTGCCGATGGCAAGACAGACGAAAACAGTAATTTGATTGATTTGAATGATAAATTATTATAGAGAAATATTTAATTAAAAACCACCTTTTTGTTTCATCGTTCAAAAAATGTTTCTGATTAAATAGGAGGATCTAATATTGAATCAAAATAACGAGGGTTCAGCCCCGTCCGGTTCCAGTTATAAACCGTATTACAGCTACGCGCCCGAACTGAAATCGGAAGAAAACGCCTCGAGGGGAATGCCTCCCGCATCTTCTTCGCCTGTGCAGCCGGCACCGCAATCTGCTCCGCGCACTGCCCCGCAGACACAACGCCCGCCGCAAAGCAGACCTGCACAACAGCAGCAACCGCCTGCACCGCAAAAGAAATCAAGAAAAGGTCTTTGGGCCGGATTGACACTTCTTCTCGTTCTGGTCATTTTGATTGCCGCAGTTTATGCCGCAGCTGTCGGAACTACCGGTGTCGGTACCGGAAATAAAATTGCTGTCATTCACATTAACGGCGAAATGTATACCGGAGATTACATGTACGGCTCAGGCATTGCCGGATCCGACGCCATTTGCGGTCATATCCGCGCCGCTGCTGATAATAACAGTGTCAAAGCAATCGTTTTAAGAATTGACAGCCCCGGCGGAACAGGTTCCTGTTCACAAGAGATTAATATGGAAATCCAGCGCGCGCGCGATATGGGAAAACCTGTTGTCACTTCAATGGGTGATATGGCAGCAAGTGCTGCTTATTATGTTGCCTCTCAAACCGATTATATTTACGCCAGCCCCGGAACATTTACAGGATCAATTGGCGTCATCGGAAGACATGTTGACAATTCACAAGTTTATGAAGACAACGGCATCAATGTTACTGTTTTCAAAAGCGGTGAAATGAAAGACATGGGTGCTGATTACCGTGAATTGACAGCTGAAGAAAAACGCTATTGGCAGCATATCATTGATACCAGTTTTAATACATTCGTCAACGATGTCGCCAAAGGACGCGGCATGTCACGCGAAGAAGTTTTGGAATTGGCCGACGGCAGAGTTTACATCGGCGAAGATGCAAAAAAGAACGGTCTGATTGACGATTACGGCAACCTTTATGTCGCCGCCGATAAAGCCGCAGAATTGGCCGGAATCAGCAGTTACACACTGTATTATCCCGACAGTGTGACTTTGTCTTCGCTTTTGTTCTGATTTTCTTAACATTAATTTGATTGATATCAGTTTGATTGAATCGGTTTTTCCGATTCATTCTCTTTTTATTTTTTAATCTTCCCGGCAGCGTACGCGCGCGAATTGCGTCATTTTTATTGAATTATAAAACCTGTCGGATGATTCTTCATTTTTTTAAATTCAATTTAACTGCCGAACACAAAACTGATTACAGGTTGGAGTCAGGTTTCTGTTTCCACTTGGTTTCAGGTTTCTGTTTCCATTTTGGGTCAGGTTACCGTTTTGCAGTGGGAGAGCGGTGTTTACTGAAAAATCGCTTCGCGATTTTTAGCGGCTACCGCCGCTGTATTATAATGTCGACAGCAATGATCAAGTCAGACAGCCGACCACGCGCGCGAGCTGCTCCGCTTTTCAAAAAATTATAAAAGACAATTCTCGCTTTTTCAAAAAAATATGAAAAACAGTCTTCGCTTTTCAAAAAAATCGAAAAAAAAATACAATCCCGTAAAAAATAAAAAAAGAAATGGAAGCGATTTTTATTAAATCACTTCATAACCATACTTTTTTGCCAATTCCAAACTCATGTCTCTCAACTTGAATTTCTGAATCTTGCCGCTTCCCGTCATCGGGAATTCGTCAAGGAAGAACACGAATTTCGGAATCTTGTAGCGCGCAATCTGCCCGCGGCAAAAGTCTCTTACATCTTCAGGATGCATTTTAACGCCTTCATGAAGAATAATGAATGCACCGACTTCTTCGCCGTATTTTTCTGACGGAACGCCTGCAACCTGAACGTCTTTGACACCTTCTAAAGTATAAAGGAATTCTTCAATTTCGCGCGGATAAATGTTTTCGCCGCCGCGGATTATCATATCTTTAATGCGGCCGGTAATCGTGAAATTGCCGTTTTCATCCATCACGCCGAGATCGCCCGAATGAAGGTAGCCGTTTTCATCAATCGCTTCGGCAGTCGCTTTGGGATTGTTGTAATAGCCTTTCATCACATTGTATCCCTTGCAGCACATTTCACCGGGAACGCCGACAGGACATTCTTCAAACGTTTCGGGGTCCAAAACCTTGACATCCGTAAACTCATACGGATAGCCGACAGTGGTATAACGGACAGTCGGCGCGTCATCAATACGCGTCTGCGTCATTCCCGGAGATGTTTCCGTCAAACCGTAAACGCTGGTGATATCGATAAACATCTTTTCATTGACCTTCTTCATCAAATCCGACGGACAAACTGAACCGGCCATGATTCCTGTTCTCAGACTTGTCAAATCAAACATGTCAAACATCGGGTGATTCAATTCCGCGATAAACATCGTCGGAACGCCGTAAAGCGCTGTACATCTTTCTTTGTGAACAGAAGCGAGCGTCAGCAGCGGGTCGAATTTTTCAATCATTACCTGCGTGCTGCCGTGTGTCAGACAGTTCATTGTCGCCAAAACAACGCCGAAGCAGTGGAAAAGCGGAACGCAGATGCAAAGCTTGTCGTCCGGCGTGAATTTCATGTGTTCGCCGGTCAAAAATCCGTTGTTTGCGATATTGTGATGAGAAAGCATAACACCTTTGGGGAAGCCTGTTGTTCCCGACGTATATTGCATATTAACAACATCGTGGCAGCTCACTTCGGCTTTCGCCTTATCTAAAACATCATCGGCAACATTACTTCCGAGAAGCAGAACTTCCGCTGTATTGTACATACCGCGGTGTTTTTCCTGACCGATGTAAATCACATTTTTCATACGCGGGAATTTTTCACTCTTTAAGTGACCGCGCTGACAGGTTTTGAGTTCCGGCAGCATGTCGTAAGTCATCTGAACGTAGTCGCTCTCAAAAGTGCCGTCAATAATACAAAGCGTGTGCATATCGGAATCTTTCACAAGATATTCCAATTCATGCTGCTTGTAGCTGGTGTTGACCGTCACGCAAACCGCGCCGATTTTAGCGCAGGCGTACAAAAATGTCAGCCAGTCGGGAACGTTTGTCGCCCAAAGCCCAACATGGTAGCCCTTTTGAACACCGATTGCCAAAAGACCTTTTGCCATATTGTCGACACGCTTATTGAATTCTTTCCATGTGAATCTCAAATCGCGGTCGGAATAAACAATATATTCTTTATCAGGTGTCTGTTTTGCCCAATGTTCGAGCCAGTCGCCCAAAGTTCTGTCGGAAAGTTCGATTGCCATAATTTTCTCCATTTGTTTATTTTCACGGCTTGATTAAGCCGGTGCGTAAACGGACGCGATGATTTTTGCGCCTTTCTCATCGGCGGCACAGACGAGGTGGCTGACAATCGAGTCATAATAAATGCTGTCGCCGGCATTCAAAATGTATGTGTTTTGACCGTAAATAATTTTCAAAACGCCTTCCAAAACGTAAATGAATTCTTCGCCTTCGTGGGCTGAGAGTTCCAGCGTTCCGTCATCAATCGCGTTGATTTCAATGAAGAACGGTTCCATCGCTCTTCCTGATTTCTGCGGCGCAAGCGCGAAGAAGTTGTTGTGCTTCACAGTTTTTTCTTCGGCGTTGGAAGTGTGAATTGTTTCAACCGCTTCGTTTTTGCGGCTGATTGCAGGTCCGAGGTTTTCATCGTCATCCAAAAAAGTGCCGAGGCGAACGCCCAAAGCGCGGGCAATTTTAATCAAAGGCGCCAAAGACGGCACGTTTGTGTCGTTTTCAATATTGTTGATTTGGTCAACGCTCAATTGACTTCTTTCCGCCAACTCTTCCACCGTTATCTGTTTCGATTCGCGGATGGATTTAATTTTCGTTCCGATGTTTTTTTCATCTGCCATAATTTTCCTCTCTTGTCTGAATTGATAATTTTTATTGAATTTTAATTGCTTTCATTTGCATTCGTTTTTATTTTAATTTACGTTCCTTCTTCCCAGTCGTCCATGTAATTTCTCTGTTTTTCCGTCAGAGTGTCAATTTCAATATCCATCGACTTTAATTTAAGCATTGCAACGTAGTTGTCAATTTCCTCGGGAACTTTGTGAACACCGTGCGCTAATTTGTTTTCAGCAATATATTTGACGCCGAGCGCCTGATTGGCAAAACTCATGTCCATCACTTCCGCCGGATGGCCGTCGCCCGCTGCTAAATTGACAAGCCTGCCATCTGCCAGCACATTGATTTTCTTGCCGCCGACAACATATTCTTTAATATTTTTCCTGACTGTTTTTTCAGAACTTGCCATCTTTTTAAGCGCTTCTAAATCAATTTCCACATTGAAGTGACCGGCATTGGCTAAAATCGCGCCGTCCTTCATCTTTTTGAAATGCTTCTCAGCTAAAATATCGCGGTTTCCTGTTGTCGTAACAAACAAGTCACCGATTTCAGCCGCCTTTTCCATCGGCATCACACGGTAGCCGTCCATTCTTGCTTCCAGTGCTCTGACCGGGTCAATTTCAGTAATAACGACTTCTGCTCCGAGTCCATCTGCGCGCATCGCAACGCCGCGACCGCACCAGCCGTAGCCGCCGACAACAACGATCTTTCCTGCAACGAGCAGATTTGTTGTTCTCATAATTCCGTCCCATGCGGATTGTCCGGTTCCGTAGCGGTTGTCAAATAAGAATTTTGTTTTCGCATCATTTACCGCTAAAACCGCCATTTCAAGAGCGCCGTCGCGTTCCATGCCGACAAGTCTGTGAATCCCGGTTGTTGTTTCTTCACAGCCGCCGATAATATTCGGAAGCAAGTCCCGTCTTTCTTTATGAAGCTTAAAAATCAAATCGGCGCCGTCATCAATTGTAATGTCAGGCTTCATATCCAAAACTTTGTCAATTGCTTCATAATATTCTTCGTTGGTGCAGTCATATTTAGCGTAGCAGGCGATGTTAGCAGATGTATTGAGTGCAGCTGCCACGTCATCTTGTGTGCTGAGCGGATTGCAGCCTGTAATGGCAACCTCAGCACCGCCGGCAGCCAGTGTTTCGACAAGAACGGCTGTTTTGGCTTCCACGTGAAGCGCCATTGCAACTTTAAGACCTGCAAGCGGTTTTTCTTTTTCAAAATCTGCTCTGACTTGATTCAGAACCGGCATATAGTTTCGAGCCCATTCGATTTTAAGACGACCGGACTCCTGCATTTCTTTTTGAGATAAATCGGACAATGTAGACACCCTTT
>JAJDHP010000005.1 GCA_030266245.1 Methanimicrococcus sp. OttesenSCG-928-J09 | reverse complement strand
AAGAATTCGGCGAGGATGAAAGCAAACAATAAAAGATCTGCTGTTTGCATTGCTGCTGCCATACGGTTTGTATTGCCGCAATTTTCTGTTTTCTATATGTATCAGCTAATTTTAATCACATCCGTTCGCTGACGCGAACGTGCTAAATGTACCTTACCGATTCCGTTTACCATTGTTACCTTACCGATTCCGTTTACCATGTTACCTTACAGATTCCGTTTACCATTGTTACCTTACAGATTCCGTTTGTTATTGCTGCCTGCCGTTTGCATTTGCAATCGCCTGTTCGCACGCGCGAGTCGCTGCAATTTTTAGAAAAGAAAACGAAAAAATATCCCACGACTTTACAAAAACAAAAAAACACCCAATCATTATTATAAAAATAAAAACAAAAAAAGAAAATGAGAAAACAAGACCGGGCGAATCAAATCGTTTTCTTAACTTCTTCTGTTAAATTATCAAGCGCTTTTTCAACCGCCAAATCAATCGCCCAGATTTCTTTTTGAAGTGCTGCCAAGCGTCTTCTTTTTTCAGTCAGATCATCGCGCATTTGAATCGGCGCGGGACCGCCGACAACTAAACGGCGTTCGACATTGCTCATGGGATCAAGAGCGCCGGCGACAGCGTCTTCGGTAAGACCTTTTTCGGAAAGCTTATAGCCGAGAATATCAGCGGCGACGGCATCTATTTCGGAAAGTGTCGGCGCTGTTGTCGTTCGGCTGAGTGTTCCGACAATTTGGTGCGCTGTTCTGAACGGAATTCCGGCTTCGCGAACCATTGTGTCGGCCAGCTCTGTCGCGGTTGTGAATCCGGCAACAGACTGAGTCTTCATGACTTCTTCGTTAATTGTCAGCGTTTCAATGATGCCAGACATCATTCGAACAGAAGCGTCCGTCACATTCACACTTTTTATGATGTGCGGCGTTGCTTCCTGCAAATCGCGGTTGTAGCTGAGCGGAAGTCCTTTGCAGATTGTCATGAGCGCGGCCAACGAGCCGACAACGGTTCCGGATTTACCGCGCATTAATTCGGCGGTGTCCGGATTTTTCTTCTGCGGCATAATGGAAGAAGTGGACGCGTATGTGTCATCCAATTCCACAAAATTGTATTCCTGGCTTGACCAGAGAATTAATTCTTCAGCCATTCGGCTGAGGTTTATCATAATATTGGAAAAAGCGGCGGCGCATTCGATTAGGAAATCGCGGCTGCTGACGGCGTCCATTGAATTGGTCATCGGATTTGAAAATCCGAGACGCTGCGCGGTAACGTATCTGTTAATCGGAAATCCGGTGGACGCAAACGCGGCAGACCCGAGCGGACAGAGATTGACGCGGCTGTAAGCGGAAAGAAGGCGTTCGATATCACGTTCAATTGCGTCTGCGTGAGCGGCCAGGTGATGTGCGAGCGTTGTCGGCTGAGCGTGCTGCAGATGCGTGAACCCGGGCATGAGCGTATGAATGTGATTGGATGCCGTTTCTGTGAGCACAGATTCCAATTTCATTAAATCTTCCAGCAAAAGAAGAAGTTCGCCTCGAAGCGCAAAGCGGATGCAGGTTGCGACTTCGTCGTTGCGGGAGCGCCCCGAATGCATGCGTCCGCCGGCTTCTTCGCCGATAAGATCAATTAAGCGTGATTCGAGTGAAATGTGAATGTCCTCATAACTGAAGTCGAGTGTTTCCATTCCTTCTTCTTTAATTTGAAGCAGACCGGACAATATTTTAGAACAGTCTTCTTTTGAAATAGTTTCCTGTTCATAAAGCATGAGCGTGTGCGCCATATCCACGTACACGTCCGCTTCAAAAATCCATCGGTCGGCATCCATGGAGGAGGTGTAAGCCCGCATTTCTTCACTCGGTGTTTTGCTGAGACGGCCTCGTCTTAAAATATCACTCATAAAATCATCCTTTGAATTAAATTAGTTGAATTAACTGAATAGTTGAATTAGTTGAAGTAAATGAACTGAATTGAATAATTGAATTAAATATTTTCAAAATTGCGAATGTAAAATAAATATTATGTTTTGGGCGTTCAAATATTAAAATAATCCCGCACACATAGATCAGATTTTGAGCGGACAAAATTATATTAATGAAATACAAATACATAAAAAATATAGTATTGACAAATATTTAAATAGTTGAAATATATTATAAGATATTGCTAATTGGTTTATGAGAAAATAAAACAATTGAACAATTAACAAAACGGTTTCAATCAAAAAGCCAAAATCAATATGATAAAGCCGACAGAAATTTTGATAAGATCAGGACTGATATTAAAAAATTCTATGACGGCTTGTAACCCAATCCCTTGTAAAACACACAAAAACTCCCAAAAACGAAATCATTAACCCAATAAAAACCCCAACAAAAACAAAAAACGAACCAAAATAGTTCCTCATAGACACATGTAAACCCCGAGTCTGCGAGTCTTGGTTAAAAACCCAATTGACCAAAACTCGCAGATTCAGCCTCCGTTAACACGATACATAAAAGATACACGTTTTTTGAGCTTTCAATTCAAATCGGAATTGAAACTTTAAATTTTTTACTTTTTTTGACTATTAATAAAACGAAGTGTAGGCTTTCTTTTTCTGATACGAGTTGGAACTGATTGTCGGTTTTTTATTTTGTAAAATAAAATTTGTGCAGCTCGCGCGTGCGTGGGCGGAGGCAGCAGCAAGCTGTAACGGCAACAGTAAGGCAGCAAGCTGTAACGGCAGCAGTAAGGCAGCAAACTGTAACGGCAGCAGTAAGGTAGCAAACTGTAACGGAAACAGTAGGGTAGCAAACTGTAACAGAAACAGTAAGGTGGCAAGCTGTAACAGAAACAGTACGGCAGCAGCAGCAAACGGAATCGGCAAGGTAAATATGGAAAACGGAAACCTGCAAGTATCCGTGCCGATTAGTTTTGCATGGGCAGGTACACAGAATAAGACAACTAATAGAAAAGTTCGGTTTCTATCAAATTGAAGAAAAGGAAGAAACGATATTTCGGTTTTAATTTAAACAAAAAAAAGAAAAATAAGAAAGGAAGAATCGTTTTTACCAAAATTCATACATTTTGTAAATATTTCCCATCTCTTCGTAAAAGTCGCCGACATTCAGCTCAAAGAAGTAACGATCGACTCCGGCTTTATTTAAAGAACCTGTTGTGTCAACATACATAATCTGATCGTCTTCCAGCATGAAAACATTTAAAGTATGGCTGGGAATATCTTCTTCAAATGTCAGCAGCAGCAAACCGCAGGAAATCCCTAATTTCTCTGCTGCATTTACCAAGTCAGCCGCATAATTTATGCAAACGTATGTTTCCGGCACATATATATTTTCATCTGTTTTGTCCGTCTACAGAAATCCGCAGATTTCGTCATAAGATTTGTGTTCCGACTCCTTATTCCGTGTCAAAGAAACATAGGTGTCGTCAGGATAAACAATAACATAACGCTGAGCATCTTCCGTAAAGAAAAGATTGTGTGTGTAAAATCCTTTTCCAATAACTTCAATATCTTCGCCATTTCCATTTATGATTTCAACATCAGTGCGGTTATTGGGATAATTTGTATTGTTGGTGTTGTTAATGCTGTTACCGGCATTATTTGTGCTGTTACCTGTATTATTTGTTCTGTTAGTGCTGTTATTGGAATTATTTATGCTGCTAGCTGCATTATTAGCATACTCTTTACAGAATTCTTCTTTGTTATTTTCGTTGTTTTCCCCATAATTTTTTTCCCCACCAGGATCACTTTCAGAGAAGGATTTTGTTTCAGACATTTCTTCGCTGCTTGTTCCGGCAGTACTTCCGCTGTTTACTTCCTGCGCAAGTGTTGACGATAAAAAATCCGGCAATACGCCTTCAGATCTCTCATTGCTGATGCTGTTCATTCCGTCCGGCGCAAAGGTAATGCAAAGACAGAAAATTATAATACAACAAACCATCCTACCGATTGTTTTTATTTCGAATTTCATGATGAAACACCCCATTTGGTACCATCAATAATTCTTTAATCGGCTATCCTATATATCTTAAACTCAATAAACTATAGATTAAATAGAAAAACAATATAAAACGTTTTGAATACATAATTAGAATATATGATTTTAAAACGTTTAAAACTTGTATTTAAAAAGTAAGGGTTGAAAGGTTTTGTTTAATATTACATTAAATACTGAAATACATCAATCAGATTTTTGAAATGAATGATATAACAGCAACCCATACCGTTTTCAAAAGAAGAGAATTTATATAATAATGGCAACCATCATTGAAAAATAAAAATAGATCCATAAAATGGAATTTATTAAAACATGGCCGGAAAAATATTACAAAATAGATAAAGAGAGAGATAGAAATATGAAAATATAAAATACGAGTTTTTCAAAAAAAGATAGAAATTAAATGTAATTTTTCAAAATTCTGAAAAATAAAAATCTAAAAAACAAAAAAAATAAAAAACAGAAAAAGGGAGCTTATTCGTTTTCAGATTCCGGTGTTTCTTTAGCCTTCCCTTTTTTGGCGACTTCTCTTTCGGCTTTATCGACTTCCCTTAAACCGCCGATAACAGCGTCATATTTTTCACAAACACGTTTGATCAAATTACCGGATTGGCTTTTGTGCGTCGGGAAAGTCACTTCTCCCTTTTTCACCTTTTTGCCGCCTTTTGTAGTGCCGTAATCAGGCGACACAACAATACCGTCAACTGAAAGACCGATTCCGAGTTCTCCCAGGATTTTTGCCGACATTTCCGTTCCCGGACTTGCTTTTGATTTGACCATCAACGCTTTATTGCGATAAATTTCCAAAAGCTCCTTCAAATCATTCAAATTTTCTTCTTTCTTTGAATGTTTACCGAAGCGCGTGAAATCTTCGCCGAGTTCTTTTTCAATCAGATGAATGTCATCCATCAAATCACCGAACGTCGTAGAAGACATTTCCAAAACAGCGCCGCCATACGGCGGATTCAAAGTTTGGAGCTTGTCGGCGTAACCTTTCGCCATAATTAAAATATCCGTTTCTTCCAGAATCTTCAAATCATTTTCATCCGGATTGTACGGGTTCACAACTTTATAATTCGTAATGCCGCACATACGCATCAAAGATTCGTACATCTCAGTAACGGCCAGCTTCTTCTGGAACGCGAAGCGGGATATATCACTTTGACCGCCCTGCGCTCTGTAAATTTCAACCATCTTATTTCTGACATCCGCCGAATCATTTGAAGCGATGCCGAAATATTCCGCGAACAATTTAGTCGTCGTCATCATTGTCGTGCGGCCGTGCGGCTTCAATTCAATAAAACCGCGCTCATGTAACTCATTCACATGTTCATAAGCGTTACCGCCGCGCATTTCAACGACTTCCGCTTTTGTAATCGGTTGGTGGTAAGCAATAATTGAAAGCGTTTTTAATTGCGGTGACGTCAATTCTTTCGGCGCGACATCTTTTACTTTTTCCGCGAACTCAGGCTTAATCTGCATTACAAAACGGCCGGATAAATCTGAAATTTCAATGCCTGATCCGCGCGCCGCATAGTCTTCCCGAAGTTCAGCAGCCAAACGCGTCACCTCCTTTTTAGAAAGACCGGAAATCTTCATTAGAGTTTCGACAGCAACAGCGCTGCCGGCGGCAAATAAAGCGGCTTCAATAATTTGTTTTGCAGTGTTTTCCTCTGTCATATTGCTCATCAGATTCTCTTTTGTTTTTAGAATTCTTTTATTGTTTTTAGTCAGCAGATTCCGCTTCTGCCGTTTCAGGCGCTTCGTCACTGATTACAGCTTCGTCACTGATTGCGGCATCTTCACCAATCGCATTTACAAAAGCGGCACTGAACGGATAAATGAAAAGTGTCCCGTACATTTCTTTTTGATAAAGAACGACTTCTTTCATTGCCGCCAGGAATAAAAGCGTAATGTAATCCATAATTCTGTCGGCGCCGTCGAGTTCAAAAATCTCGTCCAGCGTCACAAATTCCTGCTTTTTGAAAAACTGCTTCAAAAGTTCAAGAAGCGTTCCCGTTCTCTTTAATATCGCTTCATCATGCGCGATATTCATCACATCTTCAGTTGTCAGCTCGACATCAATGTAACGGCGGTTGCTTTCAGCATGCAGATGCTCTCTTCTCTTGACAACATCTTTTTCCGCTTTTTTCAGCTCATCAATCAATTCTTTCAAAGTAACCGGACGGCGCGCAGAACGGCGAACCGGCAGAAGAGGCATATTGAATTCATTGATATCGAATTCTTCCTCATAATTATCTTCTTCCTCATAGAAATCTTCTAAAATCTCTTCCTCCTCGCGGAAAAGACCGGTTGATTTCATACGCAGCAGAACACAGGAGTAGAGCAGCGTTCTGCCGGAAATGCGCAGATCCATTTGCTGAAGCTCTTCGATTTTATTCAGGAAAGTATCCGTTACCTGAACAATATCAATATTCCAAGGGTCAATTTTGTCGTTTTTAGCAAGCTCGACAAGAATTTCAATCGGCTCGTTGCCGATAAAAGATGAAAAGTCAAGACTGTCAACATTAATGCCGCTCTCGGCCAAACTGTCACCGAGTGAGTCGATGAAATAGGATTTTGCATTTTCGTTTTTCATGATGAAGCCATCTTCGTTTCCGTCAGTATTTCTGCCGGAATTTCTCTCAGAATCGTCTAAGCTCTCATCATTGATAAGAATTGAGTCAATTTCAGAAGAGCCAACATCAGAAGAGCCGATATCAGAAGAGCCAATTTCTGAAGAACCAATTTCAGAACTCATGTCGCTTTCACCCCTGTAATACTTGTTGTGCCTTCCAACTGGGTAACGCCGATAATTCTGTCCGACTGTTCCAGCATCGGTTTACGAAGAGAAATAACAATAAACTGCGCAAGTTTCGCGGATTTTTCAACACGCGCGGCAACACGCTCGACATTCCAGCCGTCCAAGTTCTGGTCAACTTCATCGAAAACATAAAACGGCGCCGGTCTGTATCCCTGAATCGCAATAATAAATGCAAGCGCGGTCAAACTTTTTTCACCGCCCGACATAGATTCCAAACGCAGAATGTTTTTACCTTTCGGTTGCGCGTGAAGCGTCATACCGCCGGCAAACGGATCATTCGGATTTTCTAAAATCAACTCGCCGTGACCATCCGCCAGTTCAAAGAAAACAAGCTTGAAATTTTCATTAATACCGTTGTAAGCTTCCATAAACGTGTCGCGCTTCAGCTGTTCGTACTGATCGATACGCGTTAAAAGTTCTTCGCGCTCATTAAAGAGCGTGTCGCGGCGGCCGATTAATTCTTCCTGGCGCTCATTGACAGAATCATATTCATCAATTGCGCGCATGTTAACCGGTTCAAGCGATTCCATTTCCTTTTCCAAGGATTCAATTGTGATATAAACAGTCTGATATGATGGAATTTCCTCATCATCCGCCGCCTCTTCAAGACCGCGGTCTCTGACTTCGTTCGATAAGTCAATGTATTGCTTTTCGAGCGTCTGTTTCGTGAGGAAGCAGGCATCCTTGTGGTGTTTAATTTCTTCGTAGGAATAACGGATTTTTTCCGCTTTCTTGCGTGCGTCATCCGCTTTTTGTTCAAGCGATTCTCGTCTTTCACGAAGTTCTTTCAGTTCATTCGTAATTTCGAGCTCGCGCGCTTCATTTTGCTTTTTCTGCTCTTCGTAGCCGTCAATTTCAGCCTGAAGCGCGGCAATATTGTCTTTGCCGGTTCTTTTCTTTTCTTCCAGCCCTTCAATTTCCGTTTTCGTTTCTTCAACGATTTCTTCCGCATGCTTTTTGGAAAGCTCAATCGCATTCATATCCGATTTAATGTCGCCGAGTCTTTCTTTCAGGCGCTGAATTTCATCGTCAATGCGCTGCGCTTTTCCGCGTAATTCTTCCAATTCAGGATTATTGAGTTCGGCATCAATCTTTTGGATTTCAGCTTCCAATTCTTTCTGAACTTCTTCTTTCGCTAAACGCAATTCAATAACTTCATTCATTTCATTTTTCAACTGCTCGCGTTCCTTGCCGAGGCTGTCCAAAAGGGTCTGTTTGCCTTCCAGAATTTCAGATAAACGGTTCTCACGGTCTTTAATTTCTTCAATCCGCATTTCCATCTTGGAAATTTCATTTGAAATCCCCGTGATTCTCTTATTCGCGGTTGTAATTTTGCCGTCCAAGTCATCCAGCTTGGTAATCAGCTCGGCGCGTTTTCTGTAAATTTCACGAATTTCAGCTGCCAAAGAATCTAAACGATCGCGTTCGGTCGCGGCGAACGAAACACGTGTTTTCTGAGAAGTTGAACCGCCGATCATCGCGCCGCTTTTTTCAAGCGTATCGCCGTCAAGCGTTACCATTCTGTAGCGTCCCAAAGACCGGCGCGCGTTTTCAAGAGTGTCAACAATAACGGTATCTCTGAAAACATACCAAAAAGCCGGCTCAAATTCCGGATCGTAATCAATCAAATCAACTGCATAGCCGACAAATCCCGGAACTTTATCATATAAATCCGGCAGACTTCTTTTCGGCTCCATTTTATTCAGAGGTAAAAATGTCGCGCGGCCGAGACTTTTGCGTTTCAGGTAATTAATGGCATGTTCTGCGTCAGCATCATTTTCAACAATAATTGCCTGCATCTTCGCGCCGGCAGCAATTTCAAGCGCTTTAGCGTATGTTTGGTCTGCGCGGCCTAAATTAGCGACAGCGCCGACAATGCCGTAAAGCTCCTCACGTTTGGATGCTTTTAAAATTTCTTCAACAGCGTGAGAATAAGTACTGCCCACTTCGGTTGCCTGAACACGGGCTTCAATAATTCCGAATTCCTTTTCCTTTCCGGAAACAGATTCTTCCAATTTTTTCTTGTCATCCGACAAGCGTTTCTGAGCTGATTCCAAATCATCGACATCGCGTTTGAGTTTGTCGGATTCTTCCGTCAATTTGGAAATCTCATATTCTGCAATCTTTGTGTCGCTTCCTGCGTTTTCTGCATTTGCTTTTGCATCGCTGATTTCATCTTCAATATCTTTGATTTCCGATGCTTTGCGGCGAAGAGCATCTGTTAAACGGTCTTCATCGCGAATAAGCTGATTCTTTTCATTTTTGAGAATTTCCAGTTCTTCTCTTTTCTTGTTGGAAACAGAAGTCTGCTCTGCGAATTTTTTATCGATCGCGGCGATTTTTGAAGCCATGATTACTTTTTCCGTATTTCTGTCGGACTGTTCCTTTAATACGGCATCTTCTTTCCTTTTTTCTTCAGCGAGCTTTCTTTCATGCTCTTCAATTTCTTTTTTGCGCCCGTCGATTTTTACAAACAAATCGCGACGTTTGGATTCAAAGCTGCTTTCTTCACGTTCTAAAACGCCGATGCTTTCTTTAGCGCGTGAAATCTGTCCTTTGATTTCTTCAATTTCCGTTTTAATCCGAATCTGTTCGTCTTCGCCTTTCTGACGAATTTCCGTATTCAGTGACGCCAGTTCAGATTCCGCGGAAATCAGTTCGTCTTCACGCTCTTTTATTTTCTCTTCCGTTTCAGCTGCCAACGCTTCATATTTTGTAATTTCGTTTTCCACGTTGGAGAGTTCTGTTTTAGCATCTTTTAATTTGGATAAAATCAAATAGCCTTCATACTTCTGCTTCTGTTCGCGAAGCGTTCTGTATTTTAAAGCGTGTTCTCTTTCCGATGAGAGTCGGTCTAATTGAGCTTTCACTTCTTCAATAATAATGTCAATTTTTTCAATCTGCTCTTTGACAATATCGAGTTCGGCAAGAGATTTCTGTTTCTTTTCATCAAACTCTGAAACGCCGGCGATTTCATCAATAATTTTGCGGCGTTCTGTCGGACTCATTTTCGCAGTAATCTGTGAAATGTCACCCTGCATAACGACATTGTAACCTTCGGGCGTCACGCCCGCTTTTCCGAGCAGTTCATGTACTTCCGTTAAACTCACGGATTTGCCGTTAAAATAAAAATAGCTGTAATAGCCCGATTTCGTTTGTTTAATTTTTCTTGAAATTTCAAACTCATCGGCTTCCACCGGCGCTTTTCTGTCGGTGTTATCAAAAGTAATCGTCACCTGTGCAAATTCGGGCTGCTTAGATTTCGCGTCATTGAAAATCAAATCCGTCAATTTTTCGGCACGCATTGTTTTAGAACCGGAGAGACCGAGCGCAAAGAGGATCCCATCAATAATGTTGGATTTTCCGCTGCCGTTCGGACCCGATATTGCCGTAAATCCTTCGTAAAACGGTATCTTGACACGTTTCCCAAAGGACTTAAAATTGACAAATTCAATCTCTTTGATATACACTTATTTTTCTCCCGCAGGTGATTTCCTCAAACGCTCTATTCATTTGTTTATTGTATTTAACCGTTTATTGTAATTTGATCGGTTGTTAACTGTTTATTAATATTAACTGCTTATTAACCAATTGTTAACTGTTTATTAATCGGTTGTCAACTGTTTATTAACCGGCTGTTAACTGTTTATCGTAATTTATCGCCGTATCGGTTATTCATATGTGAAAATTTCGGTGTCGTTTTCATCGTCAGAAATGACTTTTTCTTTCAATTCCCCTTGCGGTTTGCTGCCGCGGCGGCCGCCGAACTTTCTGCTTCCGACATCTTTTTCCGCAATAATGTATTCGCAGTTGGCGTTATTATCTTCATCTCTTTCAGCAGCTCTCGGCTTCTGATTGTTTCCGATAATGTATTCGCTTCTGTCGGGGATTTCCTGTTCCTCAACTTTCACTTTTTGAATCGTCAGCGGAATGTTTTCAAAGGGGGACACCGGCGCTTCTTTGCGCGTTTCCGGTTCTCTTAGCGGAGAGACATCTAAAATTTCCTCTTCGGAGTCGGCGAAATAAAACGGATCGTTGCTTGCCGGAATTGTCTTTGCCGGAACGAATTTTTCAGGTTCCGCGTTATTTTTTTTAACCGGCATGAATTCCTGATATTCCCATCCGTCTGCTTTTCTTGAATTAAATGTGACGGGTGTAATCGGTGTTGCCGGTCCGCTCGGTTCATTGCCTCCGAATCCGGGCGGCTGCATTGCACGGCGTGTGTCTGCCGGCGTTGCTGTCGGATAAGGTGTATAAGATGAAAAAGGAGATTCGGCCGTTCGGACCGGTTCAGATCCGGATTCCGGAAGATATGAGTCATAAGGATTTTTAGAGACGGCAGGCGCTTCATATGTGCTGTTGCCGTATGTACTGCCATATGTGCTGTCCGATCTGTTTGCTTTGTCCAGCTCTTTGGAGAGCGCCATTAATGTTGTTTTTATATCCACAATTTCGCGGACGATTCCGTCCTGCGTTGTTGAAATTTCATGAATGCGCTGTTCAATTAATCTGAGTCTGTCATAGGGAACCGTTTCCGGCTGGAGTTCTTCGCGGATTTCATTAATGATTGAATCGCGTGTTTCGTCAGCGAGCGCATTTAAGCGTGCTTCGATTTTTTCATCCAGTTCGTCAAAAATTTTCTGTTCTATCTTTTCTGTTCCGCTGTATTTGATTCTTGCGTTCAAACGTATTCCCTCGAGCTCTTTGAATTGTTGTATGTGGCATAATTCATAATTTTTGCATGTGGCGTAAATGTGTGATAAAAAAGATGTTTGTATGTAAACTATTATGTTTAATTATATTTATAGCTTACATACGATTCCGTTTCCCGTATTTTCTTTTTGAAGCGTTCTTTCGTTCCCCCATAAGTCTTTCTGTTTGCGTTATTATATCAATGATATTGTGATATCATAGCCCAGCTGACACAGGACTAAAACCAGAACGAATCGGGCAAATTTTCCGATAATTGTCAGTATTGAGAATTTTTTAAATTCATACCGCAGCGCGCCGGCAACAAAGACAAATGCGTCTCCGATTATTGGAACTGATGTAAGCAGCAGTATCCAAGCGCCGTATTTTTCAAAAAGTTTCAACCCCTTCTCATATTTTTCGGGGCTGATAATTTCGAATTTATCTGAAATTTTGTGAACGCCCCAATATCCGAGGACATAAGTTGTGACAGATCCGAGATAACTGCCGGCAGTCGCCACTAAAACGATACCCCAAAAGTTATGGGTTTGACACATCATGGCAATTAATATTTCCGGACTGAGCGGAATCAGGGAGGCAGCCAGCAAAGCGCTGACAAATAAGCTTAGGTAGCCGTAATTGAACAAAAAGTCCTGAATTATCGGCCAGACGGTTTCAAACATGTTTTTCTCCGAGTACCTTCCCTTTCAAAAAGAAACAAAACGAATCTGCAAAATATTGTAAAATATTACAAAATGCTGCAAAATATTGCAAAATGCAGCAAAACGAAATTGTTCGGCTGACCCGAACAGATTTATAATCGAAACGAATGCTGACAACAAGGTATATAAATGTATATCCGATTTTTGAAATCAATACAAATAGAAGTGAGTCAAACAGAAGTGAAATATTAATGTCAAATAAAATTGTATCTGTTCCTTACGGCAGCGGTGAAGTTTCTTTTGAACTTCCTGAGTCGTCTTTTTTAAGTTTTGTGCTGCCGGCGGATGAGGGCGAATCAACACCCGAAACTGCAAATTCCGACAAAATCGTCAGAGACGCGCTGAAGAATCCGGTCGGAACACGCCGTCTTTCTGAAATGGCGGATCCTTTCCAAAAAATCGCAATTATTATTAATGATATCACTCGGCCGACGCCGTCTGCTTATTTAATTCCTTTCGTTTTGGAAGAACTGGCGGAAGCCGGTGTTCCCGATGAAAATATTACTTTTTACTTCGCGCTCGGTCTTCACCGCGCTCAAAACCGTGACGAAATAAAAAAACTTCTCGGTGACGATATCTACAAGCGTTTTAAATTTATTCAGCATGAAGTCGGCACATTTCCGACAACTTCTTTCGGCGAAACTTCACGCGGAACACCGATTGAAATTTACAGCGACATTCCCGAAAATGATTTAATTGTCGGAATCGGCGAAGTCGGTTTCCATTATTACGCCGGTTACAGCGGCGGCGCTAAATCATTACTCCCCGGCGTCAGCTCCAAAAAATCCGTCATCACGAATCACAAAATGATGATTGAAAAGAATGCCGCATCGGGCCGCATTGACAGTCCTGTCCGCCAGGATTTAGAAGAAGCGGCCGGCATCATCGGTTTGGATTTCATATTAAATGTTGTTTTGGACAGTCATAAAAAAGTCATCGCCGCTTTTTCAGGCGATTACATAAAAGCGCACCGCGAAGGCGTCAAAGTCGTTGACGCCATGTATAAAATTAATGTCGAGCCGGCAGACGCTGTCATTGTTTCCTGCGGTGGCTATCCCAAAGACATCAACCTGTATCAAACAAACAAGGCGCTCGATAACGCAACGCAAGCCGTTAAAGAAGGCGGCGCAATTATCGTTGTCGCCGAATGCCGCGACGGCATTGGAAATGAGATTTACAACAGATGGAATAAAGAATGTAAAACCGCTTGCGAAGCTGTTGCCCGATTTAAAGCCGAATTTGAATTCGGCGGTCATAAAGCTGCAACAACAGCTGCAGCATCTCAAAGATTTGATCTGTATTTGGTTTCATCGCTTCCGACCGAAGATGCTGCCGAAGCGTTTTTCAACCCTTGTGAATCCGTTGAAGACGCAATTGCTCAAGTTCTTGCCAAGAATCCAGACGCCAAGTTTCATGTGATTCCTTACGGCGGTCAAACGCTCCCGGTTATGAAATCATAAAAACTTTTTTTCATTTCTTTTTTCTTTTTATCGTAAAACGCGGGTCAGTTTCATTTCTTTTTTGAAAAATTGTGCTGCTCGCGCGCGGCGTTCGCCCTTAAATTTATTATCTCCATACTCATTTATAGAAAGAAATTGTTTTACGTATTATTCTATCTTCTAAATTTTATAAATATGGTGATTTAATGTCAAAAAAAGAATCCCGTCAAAAAACAAGAAAGCTGGCCTGGGGAATTACCGGCGCCGGCGACAAGCTGACTGAAACTGTTGAAGTCATGAAGGCGATTAAAGAAAAAGATTACATAATCGACGTTTTCGTATCCGGTGAAGGCGAAACTGTTTTGAAATGGTACAAACAGTTCGAGGATGTTTCAAACGCTTTTGATTCTTGTACGGTTGAAAAAGGACCGAACGCGCCTTTTATTCTCGGCGACTTACAGACAGGTAAATATGACGCTTTGATTATTTCACCGGCGACCGCGAATACAGTTTCTAAAATCGTTTACGGAATCGGCGACACATTGCTGACGAATGCGGTTGCGCAAACGGCGAAGACAGATGTTCCGATTTACATCTATCCGGTCGATCAAAAGAAAGGAAAAATAAAAACGCAAGCGCCGAACGGCCGCGAGTTTTCTTTGAAAATGAGAAAAATCGATTTGGAAAATACGAAAAAGTTAGTGAAGATGGAAAATATTAAAGTGCTGAAGTCACCTGAAAAGTTGAAGAAATACTTTAAGTGAGTTCTCTCTTTTCTTTTTTTATTTTGTGCTTTACTAAAATCATACCTAATAGTTTTGTTTATTTCGTAAGCCTTGTATGTTTTTTCTATCAATTAATACTTTCACCCCGCTTCCTTCCTCTTTAATACCCAAAAAAGACTTTGTATGTTTTACAGTCTTAGATTAAAAAGACGGAGGACTTTATCATGAACGCCACAATCGAATCAAACGATTTCAATGAAAGTATCGCTTTAAACAAAACTGCCGGATACGGCATCAAAAAAGAGTGTTCACCTGTTGAAAATGAATTTTTCAAGGGATTAGTTCAAAGAGCTCAATTTTATGAGCAGTTTGAAGACAGGAAAGCAAAGATTACTTATTCCGTTGTTCAAACAGATATCAGTGCTTATACAGCCTGATTTCTAAACATTTTCTTTTATTCATTTGCATTTTTCTTTTTTTGTTTTGTTTGTTTTTTCTTACGATATGCACCTGCCGAACGCAAAACTAATTTAGCACAGCTACCGGCAGGTTTCCATTTTCCATTCTTACCTTACCGATTCCGTTTGTTACGCCACCTTACCGTCACCGTTTCAGTTTGCTGCCCTACTGCTACTGCGGCCGACACCCCGCACGCGCGAACCGCACAAATTTTACAAAAACAATAAAAAGCGGGATTGTTTTTCGTATCTTATTTTTATTTGTAGTCTTTAAGTCTTGTTTATTCTTTGATTCAACAATTTATTTAATCTGTGAATGCCTTTTTTGTCTATATGTTTGAAGTCGAAGTCAAAGTGCGTGTCCCGCATGATAAAATAAAACAGGATTTGATTCAAAAAGGCGCCGAATTCGCAGGCGCGGAAGAACAGAATGATATTTATTTTAATTCTGCAGAGCGCGATTTTGCGCAAACGGATGAAGCACTTCGCATTCGTTCCGTTAACGGGGCGGGGGAAATTACTTACAAGGGAAAAAAGATTGACACGGTTTCAAAAACAAGACCGGAATACAACAGCCCGGTGGATGCGGATGAAATGGAGAATATTTTAACTGCGCTCGGATACTTTGTTTCAGGCGCCGTTAAAAAACGCCGGGAAATTTACAACTGGAATAATTTCATTATCGGTTTTGATGTCGTTGAAAACCTCGGCGAATTTGTGGAAGTGGAAAGCAATTTAAGAGACGCTTCCGACAAGACGGAAATACAGAATGAAATTGACAGAATTTTTGAATTTTTAGGGAATTACGGTTTATCAAAAGAAGATTCAATAACGACTTCCTATTTGGAAATGGTTTTAGAAAATCAGAAGAAACAATGAGACAGTTGCAATTATTAAATCAATATCAAATCAGGATCAAAAATATTCAGGATGGGAAGAAAAATGAACACGTTTGAAAAAAGAAGCGGCATTGGAATTAAAAGTACAGTTTTAATTATGCTGTGCCTGTTTTTAGCAGCTGCCGCTTTCGGCTGTTTGGGCGCTAAAGCATACACGATTGAAGGAAAAATCATGATGGAAGACGGTTCACAGCCGTTTGCTGATGCCAAAATCTATATTGAATTAGTTGACATAACAGACCCCAAAAATCAGTCCACGATGGAGCAATTGATTTTAGAAAACGGATCAAAAGAAAATTACACCTATACAATGATTCACCATAATGTTTTGGACCCGAAAGGCATCTACACAGTTACAGCATTTGCAGACATGGACGGCAGCGAAACACTTTCAGCCGGCGACTACATATCAAAATCACCTTTCCGTTTGGAACCGAACATGATTGAGCAGCCGTTTGACATTTATATGTACCCATACAACGGAACAGAATAAACAGAACCGACAGACAATAAATAAAAATCAAAAATAGAATGAAGATAAAACATACCAAAAGGAATAATACTTAAAATTTTAAAGATTCAAAAAAAATTAGAATTAAGAGATTTATTCATTCTTTCCATCGGTTTCTTTATCTTTTTTATCTTCATCTTCTTTTTTATTTTCATCTTTTTTTTGATTTTCAACGGAAACAGAAGAACTGCCGGTTGTTTCTTCCCTCATTTTTTGAATGGTATTCTGAAGAATTTTAACGCTTGGAATAAGCGCGATGAGGAAGCCGACAAAAGACATTATTTTGGCAACAGCGTATATGTTTTTTTGTTTTGCAACATCTTCTGGCGTCAAATCGCCGGATTCATATTTTGATTTTGCCGCGTAAGAAAAGACGGCAAAAATTGAGAAGATTAACAAACCGATTACAACGATAACATAGAATCGTTTGGCTGAAAATTGTGAAGATTCTGAAGAAGAAGTATTTTCTGACATCGAAATGTAATTATTTATGAATGATTATAAACATTTGCAAAAGTGCGGTTTCATTTAAATTTATGAAAAGTGCGAAAATATGAAATTTATTATTTCTTATGAATTGAAATTTATGTTTCTTACATGAATATGAAATTTATGTTTCTTAGTTTCTTATTTCATGATTTTTTCAAATAACAACAATTATTTATCTCAGTATCCTCTTTTAAAGTAAAAGTTGGATTAATATTCATAGAAGAATATTAAATCAAAACAACTTACAGTTTTTATTCAAAATTCAATACGGCGCGTGTAAAAATGGCTTCTAATATCCCGAATGTTGAAGATATCATGGTCAAGAATGTGGCCAGTGCGACTTTGCCAGGTTCCAGAGACGAAGTTTTGAGCATCCTCAAAGATAAAAAAGTCTCAGGAGTTCCGGTTTTAAAAGATAACAAAGTTGTCGGTATCGTTTCAAGAACAAACATTCTCAAAAACCCCGAAGAAGAACAGCTGGCTTTATTGATGTCCAGAAACCCGATTACAGTTCAGGTCGGCGCATCATTAAAGGAAGCAGCCCGCCTTCTTTACGAAAAGAACATCCGCCGTCTTCCGGTTGTGGATGAACACGGTCATTTGGAAGGATTAATTACAACGGCCGACGTGATCGGTGCGATTGCGGATTTCGATATCGAAACTCCGATTCAGGATTATTTGTCCTCCAACGTTTACGTTCTGTGGAGTGACACGCCGCTTCCGGTCGTTTCTTTATTAATGGATCTGGCCGATGTTAAGGCCTGCCCCATTGTTGATTCCGGCCTCAATCTTGTCGGCATTATTTCTGACAGAGATGTTGTCGGTTCAAGCATTATTGAAGACCGTGTCGAAAAATCAGATATGTCCGCCGGCGATGACGATGACAGCTGGACTTGGGAATCCATGCGCGACACGATGAGCATTTATTACAGTGTTTCCAGCGTTAAGCTGCCGACAGATAAATTCGCAAAGGACATCATGGTTTCAGATATGATTACCGCAACTAAAATTTCAAGCATCAGTTCCTGCGCCCGCAAAATGAAACGTGCCAGAATCGATCAGATTCCGGTTGTCGGTTCAGACGGCAAATTAGAAGGAATGCTGCTTGACCGCGATCTTTTGCTCCCGTTAATTCAAATGGAATAATGAAGCGTTTGCTTCATTTCCTTTTTTGTTTTATTTTTATTTTATTTCATATTTCATTTTATATTTTATTCAGATCTATTCGTTTATAATTCACCGGATTCGTTTTCATGAATTATTTTCAATAATTTTTCAAAATTATTCCATATTTATTCCACAGTTCCCCGGACACGATTATTATGATTCCAAGATCCTCGCGACCGTACATTTTTATCAACTCCGCCATGTCTGCCGACGGTAAACTTTCTACATATGAAAGAAAGCAGGTCAAAATTTCCGGCAAAGCCGATTTTGAGCGCGTGGACGAATTGCGTGCGGAAACGGATGCGATTATGGTCGGAATCGGCACTGTTTTAGCAGACGATCCGAGTTTGACGGTTAAATCCGCCCAAAGACGGGAAAAGCGTGTCGCTGATGGAAAAGAAGAAAATCCGATTCGAATTATTGTTGACAGCCGCGCCCGAACACCGGTTGATGCGGACATATTCAAGAAAGGCGTCGGCAGAAAAATTATTGTGATAGCTGAGTCGGCTGAAAAAGAAAATAAAGAAAAAGTCACTGCGCTTTCAAAGATGCCGGATACAAAGATTATTGTCGCCGGCACAAACCAAGTAAATCTTGAAGAAATGGCTGTACAGCTGAAAAAAGAAGGAATTAACCGCCTGATGGTCGAAGGCGGTGCTGCGCTCAACTACGGGCTGATTTCGACAGGATTAGCGGATGAATTAAAAATATTCGTCGGCAACCTGATAATCGGCGGAAAAACAGCGCCGACATTCGCGGACGGCGACGGTTTCAACGAAGAAAATATTCGCCGCCTGACTTTGGAGTCAGCCGAAAAAATAGAAGACGGGATTTTGTTGACTTGGAAAGTAAATCGCGATGGCGATTGATTTTCAAAATACCAAATCTTTTTTAATTAGATTGAAAAAACAAAACAACAGTTCCTCCAATGACGAGTTTCACGAGCACAGCGAGTGAAAGGAGGAATTGGAAATTCGTACCCATTCATTCAATGAATATTACCAAAACGTTTTTCGGTAATCTTTTTCAGTAATCTATCGGATTCGATTCTATTTTTTCATAAATTGTTCAAATTTTCTATTTTGTATTTTCAATTAATTTTTCTCATAATATGCACCTGCCAACGCAAAACTAATTAGCACAGTTACCTCCACATCTTTTCGTTTGCTGCTGCCTTACTATTTCCGTTTGCTGCTGCTACTTTACCGGTTCCGACCACAGCTGCTGCCTTACAGTTTGCATTCACTGCTGTCCACGCGCGCGAGCCGCACAAATTTAAAAGAATCAAGAAAAAGAGGAGGAACATTTTATCCAAAAATCAAAAGAAGGACCACGATTTTGAAAATTAAAAACCAAAACAAATAACCGAATAAATAAAGTAAAACAAATTAAATTCGATTTAAAACAGGTGTTTGTATTAGAAAACGGTCAAACAATAAAAAACAGTAAAACAAATTAAATATCTCTTTTCAGAGCGCTAAAAAATAAAAAAGAAATGAAAAGAAGAAATCTTCTCTTCACTTATTTAAAATCTTATTTTCTCTTTTTGTATGCGCCGATTCCTGCCAAACAGAAGACAGCGGCAATTGCCAATGTCAAGCCGAAGCCCGGAATTGCGGTCTTCTTCTTTTCTTCTGTCGGTTGCGGTTCTTCAGCGGGCTCATTTGTCTTCACTTCTTCAGGAGCCTTTTCAGTTGTTTTGTTGGCATCTTCTGCCCAAACTTCCTGTCCGTCGCCCATTCTGTAGAGTGTAGATTGTCCGTAAGCATTCTTAACGGTCAAAGTAACGTTGTAGTAACCGGATTTCTGGTAGGTGTGTTTCGGGTTCTTTTCAGTAGATGTTGAACCGTCTCCGAAGTCCCATGACCAGGATGTCGGCTCACCTGTAGAAAGGTCTGTAAACTGAACCGGGTGCGGTGCAATTCCTGAGAGGACGTCTGCATTAAAGTTCGCGCGCGGGACACTGCCGACTGTGATGTACTTGTCTTTTGTTGCGGTGTTGTTGCCGTAAGAGTTGGACACAGTTAACTTAACAGTGTAGGTGCCGCTCTTTTCGTAGGTGTGTTTCGGGTTCTTGTCTGTAGATGTTTTACCGTCTCCGAAGTCCCAGCTGTATTTGAGGTTTTCTCCTTTTGAGTTGTCTGTGAACTGAACAGCCAACGGTGAGGAGCCTGATGTCGGGGTTCCGGTAAATTCTGCGACAGGCACTTTTCCAACGCTGACGAATCCATTCTTAATGATGGAATCGACACCGCAGCCGCCGATAACGGTTAATGCGACGTTGTATGTTCCCGGAGTGTTGTATGTGTGTGACGGGTTCTTGTCATTAGATGTTGTTCCGTCACCGAAATTCCAGTGATAGGACAAGTTGCTTCCGGAAGAGGTATCAGTGAACTGAACTTTTAACGGAGAACCGCCGATGTTGTTTGCTGCAGTGAAATCTGCTTTAATCGGGTCAGGGACACTCAAATTCTTAATTGTGTAGGTGTAGTTGCTGTATTTGTCACCAACGGTTAACGAAACAGTGTACTTGCCTGCAGTCTTGAATGTGTGTGTTGGGTTCTTTTCAGAAGAGGATGTTCCGTCACCAAAGTTCCAGCTGTATGTTGCCGGTTCTGTAACATTTGCAAAACTTGTAAATGCAATCTGACGGGTGCCTGATGTGTTTGCTGTAAAGAAAACATAGGGCGCAGCATTAATGTTGATATAGGAAGATTTTGTCATCGTGTCTTTACCGAATGAATTTGAAACGGTTAAGGACACATTGTAAGATCCGAGTTTGCTGTATGAGTGAGACGGATTCTTTTCTGTGGATGTTGTTCCGTCACCGAAATCCCATAACCATGAAGTAGGGGCACCAGTGGACTGATCTGTAAATCTAACATTTAACGCGGATGTGCTGGATGTTTTGTCAGCTGTAAAATTAGCGATCGGACCGGAACCGACATAAACATAATCTTTCTTGGACATGTTTTTAGTTCCGTAATCGTTTGTTAATGTTAAAGTAACTGTGAAGTAACCTTCTTTAGTGTAGGTGTGTTTCGGATTTTTATCAGTTGATGTACTGCCGTCTCCGAAATCCCAAAGGTATTTCATACTTTTCTGTGCGCCTGAAGAGTTGTCCGTGAATTGGACTTCTAAAGGTGCTTTTCCTTTCAGTGGCGTTCCCGTGAAATCAGGAACGGGAATTGTTCCGACTTCGATATAACCGCCAGAGGCGGCACCCGCAGGGGTCAGCGAGAATAAAAGGCAAAGAATCAGCGCGACTCCTGCAATCTTTTTAAACAAATTGTTCTGTGTAACCATGTTCTGTACTCCATATTTAAGAACGACTTTTGAAAATTTATAACACAGGAAAAACTGTATTATAAATTCTAAAAGATAATTTCTATTCGATTTATCATTATCGTGACATCATCAAATAAAATAGACATAATCTAATTATGCCAATAACATATAATAATTTCGATTCAATACTTTAAATCACCCATTATTAATATTAATACATTTAGTACTATATATAAAGCTCTTCACATTAAAAACCCAAATATAGTAAGAGGGAATTTTATTGAAAATGATGAAGCAGTTTTATATTTAATGTTCCTAATTGTTATTGCTTAAATTAGCTGAATTAATTACTGAATTAATTAGCTTAATTATGATTGTAGAACTTGATAATATTTATTGGTTATTGACCTAATTATTAGATTTAGTTAATTTAATTTAGTTATTTAATGATTTAAATTATTTAATTTAGAATAATTTTTTTAAGATTATTTTTCAAAACAGGTGAAAGGTGTCGGTTTATGACAGAAAATTTCTATAACACAATCGTTGTCGGAACAGACGGAACAGAATATGCTAAAAAAGCAATCAATACCGCAGTTGGTCTGGCCAAATTGACAGGCGCAGAATTACACGCGGTTTATGTCTCCGATGTTTCCAATATTACGCCGACCAGCGTTGAATGGGAAATGGTTGCCGAAAATATAAAACTCGAATCGGAAGCAGCTTTTGAATTTGTTCGTGAGAAAGCGAATTCTGCCGGCATTTCTTTTGAAACAGTCAGTTTGTCCGGTGCCGCCGGCCAGGAAATCGTTCAATACGCCAACAAAATTAACGCCGACTTAATTGTTGTCGGCGCCACCGGTAAAAAAGCGATCGAGAGATTAATTCTCGGCAGCGTTTCAGAAAAAGTGATTCGAAACGCCAAACAGCAAGTTTTGGTTGTAAGAAGCGAAACACTGGAAGTCAGCGAATAAAGCTGATTTTCCATTTTATTTCTTTTTTTCATTTTATTTCTTCATTACGTTTTTATTTAATGTTATTTATTTTTATTATTTCGTTTTTTCATTAAATTTTTCTTTTATTTTCGGATTTATCTCATTTCCGCTTCTTTTTTTGTTTTTAATTCAATTTCAAAAATTCATATCTTTCCAAATAGACGATTTCTTCACAAATATCAGCAGCATGATCACCGATTCTTTCAATGTGTTCGGCAATAATTAAAGAACAAAGTGAGAAAGTGCTTGGGACGACACCGTTTGGATCATTTAACTCATTTGAATTGCCGGTTGACTTGTTTAAAATCCGTTCAGATTCATTCGATAAGCTTTCCTGAATCTCTTTTAAAACATCATCTATTTCATCATCCCTTTCAGCGATTTTGATTGCTTCATCAGGTTTTCTCATTTTGTAAGCGCTGACAGCGCCGGTCAGCATTTCAAATACAGCCGTTTTAATTTGAATCAGTTTATTATAATTCAGTTCATCTGATTTCAGATTCGCCGAACACGTTTCAGAATACAGCGCGATATCAGTAATGTGACTTCCGATTTTACGCCAATTCGCTGAAATCCTGACCGCGCCGATGATCTCGCGCGTTTCTTTTGAAACAGGCTGCTGAAGCGTAATTAATGTCGTCACATTTTTTTCGATTTCTTTTTCAATCGCTTCCTGCCGCGTTCTCATCATATTTAATTTACCGACAGAAGCAGCGTTTTCTTTTTCAAACATGTCTGCGCATAAATCAAACATTTCAACAGCGAGTTCGCCCATCAGAATAACAGCGTTTCTCATCCGCTCTAATTCCGCCGTATAATTTTCACGCATCATCCGAAACGCCCCGTAATGTATCCTTCAGTTCTTTTATCCTGAGGATTTTCAAATATCTGTGCCGTCTTTCCCGATACAATCAATTCGCCGGAGAGGAAAAAAGCCGTATAATCAGAAATTCTGGTCGCTTGCTGCATATTGTGCGTGACGATGATGATGGTGTATTTTTTCTTTAATTCCGTCATCAATTCTTCAATTTTTCCGGTTGAAATCGGATCCAGAGCGCTGCACGGTTCATCAAATAAGATGATTTCTGGCTTTACTGCCAGCGTTCTTGCAATACAGAGTCTTTGCTGCTGACCGCCGCTGAGCGATAACGCCGGACTTTTCAGCCGATCCTTAACTTCATCCCAAAGCGCGGCGGCTTTGAGCGATTCTTCAACAATAGACGGAATTTCTTTTTTGGAAACACCATGGATTTTAGGACCGTAAGCAACGTTTTCATAAATTGACATTGGAAACGGATTCGCTTTTTGGAATACCATTCCGACACGTTTTCTTAAATCCGTTACATCCGTTTCCCGGCTGTAAATTTCTTCGTCGTCAATGATGATTTTTCCTTCGATTCGGCAATCCTGAATCATATCATTCATCCGATTCATCGTCCGGAGGAAAGTCGATTTTCCACAGCCGGAAGGACCGATAAATGAAAAAACTTTATTTTTGGGAATGTCCATTGAAATATTTTTCAAAGCCTGGTGTTTCCCGTACCATAAATTTAAGTTTTCAATTTGGATCGCGTTTTCATTTTTCTCTTCAGTATAAACACCGATTGCGTTTTCAAATTCCGCCCGATTTTCGTAGTCTGTACCGGCGCCGAGCTTAACGGCATTTTCAAATGAAAAAGCATTTTTCAGTTGTGTTGTACTCATTTTATTTTCCCGTGTGATTTAATTTTAGCATGATTATTTTGATTTATTAATTTGGCTTAATTAATTTGGTTTAATTAATTTGGTTTAATGTGGCTTAATTAATTTGGTTTAAATTTCATTTTATAATATTTCCGAACCCCGACCGCCGCTAAATTCATTACAAAAACGATTGCCAGCAAAACAAATGCAGTTCCGTACTGAAGCGACCTTGTCAGCTCAATGTTCATGCTTTCCGTTGCCATGACATACAAATGATATGAGAGTGCCATAAACGGTGAAAAAACAGAATCAGGCAATCTCGGATAGTAATAAACCGCTCCCGTGAACAAAATCGGCGCCGTTTCTCCGGCAGCACGCCCGACACTGATAATAATTCCCGTAATCATTCCGGAAAACGCCGACGGCAAAACGGCCCGGCGAATTGTTTCCCATTTGGTAACGCCCAGCGCGTGTGACGCTTCTCTGTATTCTTTCGGAACAGAGAGGAGCGCTTCCTGTGTCGTTCGAATGATGGCCGGCATAATTAGAAGTCCCATTGTCAGGGAGGCAGTCAGCAGCGACATCGGAAGACCGATATATTTAATGAAAAGCGCCATTCCGAAAAGCCCGAAAATAACGGACGGTGTTCCCGCCAAATTATTAACAGCCTGTTCAATGCAGTTTTTGATTTTTCCGTCCGCCGCATATTCCGTTAAATAAACTGCCGCGATGATTCCGAGAGGCACCGCAACCAGAAGAGACAGCGCGACCAATTCAACCGTTCCGATAATGCACGGAAGAATTCCGCCTTCTGTCATTTGATTTGACGGCATTTCCGTCAGAAATTCCCAAGTGATTGCAGAATATCCTTTTATGAAAATATCACCGACAATTAAAAGCAAGATCAATATAACTGAAATGATGGAGAGTTTCATTGCCAGAAAAGCTGCTTTTTGGAAGAAATCCTGTCTTTTTCGGTATGCGGTTTTTTGAAATGCATTTTTTTGGCATGTGCTTTTTTGAAATGAGTTTTTTTGGCATGTGGTTTTTTGGGATTCTTTTTTTGGAGCGGGGTTTCTTTTGCCGCTGAGATCTTTGTTTTCAAATGTCATTTTAAACCCCCGCGCGCTGCTTCTTTTTAACGGCATCCGCAACAAGATTTATTCCGAGCGTTAATATGAAAAGAACGGCACCGACAGCGAATAAGGCGTAATAATGTTCGGTTCCTTTTGCCGTTTCTCCCATTTCAAGCGCGATTGTCGCGGTAATTGTTCGAACGGAAGAGAGGAACAGTTCAGAACCCGGAATGATTGCCATGTTTCCCGTCACCATCATAACTGCCATCGTTTCTCCGACCGCCCGGCCGATTCCTAAAATGATTGCAGCAGAAATGCCGGAGAAGGCTGCCGGAATGATAACTTTGTATATTGTCTGCCAGCGGTTCGCCCCGAGCGCAAAAGATCCTTGTTTAAGCGGCGCGGGAACAGCAGAAATCGCATCTTCGGAAATAGAAATGATTGTCGGAAGCGCCATAATCGCTAAAATGACAGATCCTGTCAGCGCTGTCTGCCCCGTTGTTAAATCAAAAGCGGATTGAATCGCCGGAACCAATATAATCAGACCGAAAAAACCCAATACAACAGAGGGGATTCCTGCTAAAAATTCAACAGATGATTTTAATATTTCAGCTGTTTTCGGGCCGGAAGATTCAGCAATATAAATCGCGCTGAGAATACCAATCGGGACCGCTAAAATAATTGCGCCGCCTGTTACAATCAATGTTCCTGCCAGCAGGGGCAGAAGTCCGTATTGCGCCGGATTTGTTCCGGGTTTCCATTCGAATCCGGTAACGAATTCGATGAAATCGTATGTTTTAAAAAAGTTCAGCGTTTCCGTGAACAAAAATAAACAAATCAGAATCAGGACAAAAATAGTCCCGACTCCGCCAATGAAAAAGAGAGATTTCATGGATTTCTCTTTGAAATCTCTGATCTGACGATTTGTCATAATTTTCCCGTTTAAGATTTATCTTGATATTTTTATCAGAAATTTTTTAGAAAATTCTTCTATTATTCCGAATTTCAGATGTTTTTTCTGATTTTTTTACAGATGTTCTGACTGATTTTTAAATTCATTCAGCCGATTCATGTGTTTTTAACGGGAGCGTAACCGGTTTCGCGAACGATTTTCTGTCCTTCCGGGCTCAAAACGAATGTGATAAAATCATCTGCGATTTGTTTTACATCCTGGTCCGCGTAGAAATACAATCCTCTGGACAGCGGGTAGGTTTCGCTTAATATGTTTTCTTCTGTGGGCATCACGGTTGTTTCGCCGATTTTAATGCCGACTGTTTTAATGGAATTGCCTTGGTAAGCGGCGCCGATAAATCCAATGGCTTTTGTATTGCGGGAAACTTCCTGTGTGACGGCGCCTGTTGCAGATTGAGTAATTAAGTCACTTCTGTAACTGACATCGCCCATCACGGCTTCTGTAAAGAATTCCTGTGTTCCGGAAGCCGAATCTCTGGCGATGACTGCGATTTGCGCGTCTTCTCCGCCGACTTCTTTCCAGTTTTTGATTTCGCCGCTGTATATTTTTTGAATTTGTTCAAGCGTCAGGTTATTAACGGGATTGGCAGGATTGACAATGACAGCAATACCGTCTTTTGCGATTTCGTATTCGATGGGTTTAATTCCTTTCGATTCGGCGTTTGAAGCTTCAGTGTCTTTTATTTTTCGGGAAGACATAGCGATGTCGTTGCTTGAATCGATTAATTCGGCGATGCCGGTTCCTGAACCGCCGCCTTTGACGCTGATGAGTGCTTCAGTATCATTTTTCATATAGGATTCGGAAAGAGATTGAGCAAGCGGAAGAACGCTGGTTGACCCGCTGAGAACAAGTGTTTTGTCATCTGCGTCCTGTCCAAGGCATCCCGCACCGGAAAAGGCGAGCAGAAGAATGAAGAATAAGGCTGTTAATTGTGCCGGAAGTTGCGCCGGGAATCGTTTTGTAGATTTCGTTGTTTCTTTCTTTACAAATGTTGTCTTTATATTTTTTAAATTTTGAATTGTTTTCATAGAGTTTTACTCCGTTTGAATATTGCAAAAATTGATTGTTCCGGATCATTGACCGGACAATTTTTGTTTTAATTTTTGCTGATTGATTTTTGATCTCTTACAATTTCGACAACAATCTGCACTTATTTATATTTACTCACAATATAGTATAGAAAATATAGATAATATATACCGATTTGTCATAAATATATACATAATTGTCATTGGCGGAATCATATTCTGCAGACATACACGCTCCCAACAACCCGATTCTTGACGAATATTAATGATTGAACTTTTTCATAGGAATGTTCAAAATAAAAAAAATGAATTCATTTTTTCAAGCGGATTTAATTCAAAATTAATCCCGTTCCAATAATTCAAAATCAGTCCAACTATCTAATTCAAGATTTATTCAAAATAAGTTCAAAATAAGTTCAGAATAAGTTCAGAATCGATTCAAAGTCAGAAGTTGGTTATTTATAATCAGTATGCCTTTTTTCCTTACTTTTTGTTCAAAAACAAATCATTTAATTAATGGAACCAATATTATCCAATATTTTATATTGAAGTCTGTTTTTTACAGTCTTGTTCAAAACGAATTATGAGGTGTCAAAATGTCCGGCGAAGATCCGAAAGATATCGAAATCAGTATCAGTGAAATTTATGATCAGCTTCAGCATGTTCCGATGCCGACTCCGAAAAAGGAACCAAAAACAGAAGAATTTAACGAAATTCATGATAATGTGAACGAAAACAGAATTCGGAAAGTTTGTACAGAGGTTTCGGGCGATATTGATTATAAGCGTCATCTTATTTTCAAAACACACCCTGTTGCTGCCGGTTTGAAGGCTTTAAAAAACGAATCAACGATTTATACGGATACGCCGCTGATGCGCGCCGCGATTCTTTCAAGAATTCAGGAAGAGAATGAGAAAGCAGCAGTCAATAAGCCGCGCGGCGGTTTTGATTCGGATCAGCCTGCAAAAAAAGTTGTTTTAAAAATTCCTGAGATTATTTGTGTTGCCGAGCATCCGAAAGCTGAAGAGTTTGCGAAAAAACACAACATTTCCAAATCGATGGCAGGATTCATGATATTAAAAGACGATGTCCAGAGTTCAATTGTCGTTATCGGCAAAGATGACCCTGCGCTTCTCAGCGTTTGCCGTGTCGCCGAGCGCGGCAGCATGCCGTATCTCGTACTCGGGTTCCCTGCCGGAATCAACACCCAAATGACATCTAAAGAATATTTGGCAGATATTCCTGTTGAATTGCCGCTGATTACGATGGCGCAAACAAAAGGCGGCGTGGAAACGGCAGCCGCATGTTTGGTCGAATTAATGAAAATTTATGAAGAAGGTTTGTAACTTCTTCATTTCATCTTTTTTTAAGTTATTCAATACTTGTCGTTTCGTTTTTTTGAGATTATTTTCACTAACGGGATTTGTTTTTCGAGATTGTTTTAAAAATCGGGTTTTGTTTTTCGAGTTTTTTTGAAAAATTGTGCAGTTCGCGCGCGGCAGCAGTCGACGGCGACAGCAAAAATCGCGAAGCGATTTTTCTTAAACACAACCCTCCCACTGCAAACTAAAACCTGACACTAAGTGCAAACTAAAACCTGACACCAAGTGCAAACTAAAACCTGACACCAAGTGCAAACTAAAACCTGACACCAAGTGCAAACTAAAACCTGACTCCAAATGCAAACTAAAACCTGACTCCAAATGCAAACTAAAACCTGACTCCAAATGCAAACTAAAACCTGACTCCAAATGCAAACTAAAACCTGACTCCAAATGCAAACTAAAACCTGACACCAAGTGCAAACTAAAACCTGACACCAAGTGCAAACTAAAACCTGACTCCAAATGCAAACTAAAACCTGACTCCAAATGCAAACTAAAACCTGACTCCAAATGCAAACTAAAACCTGACTCCAACCGGTTGCGTCTGACGCCTGCTTGCAGCGGCGCAGCCGTAAAAAATTGCGAAGCAATTTTTAAGTAAACACCTGATGAAATCTTAGGCGGAGCCATAAAAATTCGCGCAGCGAATTTTCACAAACACCGCCCTCTCACCGCCCGTAAAAATCGTGAATCGCCCGAAAGGCGATGAAACGATTTTTTACACGAGACCTAATATATCACTGACACCCGCTCTTCTGACAAATCCTGCCAATGGGTTTTTGACGTGTTTTAAATTCAGGGATTTGGCGTTTAAAACCATCATATCGGCTTTTTTTCCGATTTCAATTGATCCTGTAAACCGGCATCCTAAAGCTTCGGCACCGTTCAGATTTGCCATTCTGAAAAGGGCGGCATCGGATATTCCGTAAATTTTGGATAAAAAGTGAAGCTCTTCAAACATATCCGGTGAATTCAGCATCACGTTGTCTGTTCCGATACAAACGGGGATGCCGGCTTCAAGCATATTTAAAATGGGCGGCAGCCCGACACCGGTCACTAAATTGGAACGAACGCAAACAGCAATCGGGATCCGATTATCGGCTGCTGTTTTAATGTCTTCATTTTCAGCGTGTGTCATATGAATTAATAAATCAGGATCTAATGAGAGGGCGGATTCGATGTCGCTGCGGTCTTTTTCACCGGCATGAATCGCCAGTTTCCGTCGTTTTGACTGTGTTTTTGCAGCGATTTTAGCCAAAACATATTCATCCAAATCATTGGCGCCGCTGACACCGATACCATCAGAGGTTTCCAGCAAATCTCTCAATTCATCTAAAAATGAATGAGATGTTAAAATATCAGAAGAGGAACTGCCGCCGTTTTCGGCATATGATTGCGGAAAAGTCGGGCGCCCGAAAATAACAGGATGAATATCCCGAGACGCATTCTTTGATGCCTCAATCAGAGCGGAAACACCGTTCAACCCGCCTTCCCTAAAATCGGCGAAAACCGAAATGCCGCTTTGATACATATCCCAAATCGCGGATTCCATTGAACTGACAGCATCTTCTTGCGTCAGAGCGGAAAGGAATTGGTGTTTTAAACCGTTCGGCGGCCGGACCAAAGAATCTAAATCTCTTTTGTAAGCGTAAGGCGTCACGTCGGGACCCAGCGGCGGGTCTTTTATCAAAGTGTCACCGATATGCGTGTGTGCGTTCACAAAACGCGGCACAATCCAATTCAAGGATTTCATAGAAGAGCCGCGTCTTTCTTCGATTTCACGAATGATGCCGTCTTCGATGTAAACGTTGCCGTAAATAAGGTTGGGACCGTCATTAATATCATCACCGTCATCGTTGCCGCCGGCGAAAATCAGACCTGAAACGACACGATCATAATTTCCGGAATAATCGCCGTATCCGTCAATTGATGTCGACTTTGGAAAATTGCCGGCAGTTTCACTCTGCCGTTCTTTTTCTGTTTGATCTATGATTTCAAGAAGTCTTACAAAATCGGAATCATCAAAGCCTGACATAGGTCACCTGAAATAAAAATGAATAGAAAAATGATTTTTATAATCAAAAACATCAAACAAATTATTTATCCTTTGCCCGTCTTTTGTGTTTGTCGCATCGTATAGGTCCCGGCATGAGAATCCGGAGAACTCGGTCAGTGATTGTTCGGACAACCCCGATGCGGTACAATAATCTCGTGCAAAAATGCCTTTTGCGAGGGAAACCGAAGAAGATTGAGGATTACC
Source organism: Methanimicrococcus sp. OttesenSCG-928-J09 (assembly GCA_030266245.1). Lineage (GTDB taxonomy): Archaea > Halobacteriota > Methanosarcinia > Methanosarcinales > Methanosarcinaceae > Methanimicrococcus. The sequence goes on along the minus strand of JAJDHP010000005.1, from coordinate 18,056 downwards.
GGAAAATATGATTCTTGGGTGTTAGTAAAAGGCGACAGCACACTTTTTTAGAATTTCGACAGCAGTAAGAGCTTTGCATATAAACTTTTGTTTTTTGAAAAAATCGAACCCTTTATTGTTTATGAAAAATGTTTCCCTCATATCCAAAAGAAAAGGTGGAAATTTGAAAACAAGAGAAAGAAAAAGCGAATCCGCAAGAAAATCAAAAAATAATCTTAGAAATAAAACAAAATGCGAAACCAAAAACGAAAGAAGAGAAAAAGAAAGAATTTCGTATTCACATCTTTCAGCCCTTTCATTCCCTTCGTTCGCGTTCGTTTTATTTGCAGTTTTTATTTTGTTGTCTGTCGGAACATCAAATGTTGTTTTTTGTGAACCGATTCAAAAAGAAATCGAGATCAGCGATTCCATTTCGCCGATGAAATTGGAAATAACAGCGAACGAAATCAATTCAAAAGAAACGATAATAAAAACTGTTTTTTTGAGAAATACCGGAAACAATCCGAACAATTACATTTTTTATATTGAAGAAAACGGAAAGCGGACAGAAAAAAGCGGTATCTTGTTATCAGAAGCCTCAGCCGCCGTTTTGCCGGGAGAAATGCACACATTGAAAATTTCAATTCCGACAAAACAATCAAAACAATTCACAGAAAATGAATTGAAATTAAAAATTATCAGAAATCCTGAAACACAAACACCTGTCGGCTATATTATTCCGATCAAGATTGAACAATCAAAAGATGAAACAGATGAAACAAATATGAAAAAAACAACAGGAACCAGCCGAAACGGAACGGCAGGGATTAAAGAAAATGAAACTGAAAAAGAAACAAATAACGAAAAAATAACGCAGAATGAAAAGAACAATCAGGAAGCAAAAAAAGGTCTGATAAACGAAGCAGATAAAACTTCTATGTCATCAGAAAAAACGGCGGCGGGAATTAAATTATTAAAAGCAATTGCCGTTTTTACAGCATTTTTGATAATCGCTGCCGTTTTTTGGATGAGTTGGAAAACAAAAAGAAAATAAAATGCGAATAAAGTAAAACAAATTAAATTACTGCCGGTCCCGATCTGCTCACATTATATCTTTTCATTTATTTTTTTATAATATGCACCTGCCGAACGCGTGCCAACTACAGCTACCTTACCGATTCCGATTGGAGTCAGTTTCTTTTTTGCAGTGGGAGGGAGATGTTTGTACCGCTTGGGGTCAGTTTCTTTTTTGCAGTGGGAGGGAGATGTTTGTTACCGATTGGAGTCAGGTTTTAGTTTGCAGTGGGAGGGAGGTGTTTGCTGAAAATCGCTTCGCGATTTTTGCGGCTGCCGCCGCAGTCCAATAAACTCAGAAATAACCGCAAAAAAGCAGCTGTGCGCGCGATCGGCACCATTTTTAAAAAATGATAAAATTCAAAGCGGTTTTCAAATAAATTGAAAAGATGGGAATAAAAGAGAAAATAAAAAAAAGAGGAGAAAAGAGAAGAAAAGAAAAAAGACCGGAAGAGAAAAGATCTCAACCGTTCTTATTAATTTATCACTTGTTCTTTTTGGTTTTATCTTTCATTTTCGCCAGGAACTTTTTAGCATCGCCTTTGGCATCCGCCACCATATCATTCTGCCGGCGGAACTGCGACATATCAGGTCTTGCAGGCATGGAACCGGGTGATTCCTTTTCGCGGCGGTCATATTCTTCATGAAGCCGCTTTAATTCCCGGATTTCAGTAACACGGCGATAAATGACTTCGGCTAAGAAAATGAGAAGCGCCAGCAACAACAAATAAACATTGAAACTGACTGCTTCGCGGGTCTGATAACTGGTGGTTTCACCGTTATACTTAACATAAAGCGATTTCGCTTCAGACACAGTATAAACGATGCCGCCTGTCGATTCAATCAATTTGCGGAAATCCTGATAAACACCGATGTTGCGGTATTCAAGCGGATAATTCACCGTCACAGGGTAGCCGGAAATATTGTATGTGCCGGTTTCATTAAAAATTAATTCCGTCACATAAACACCTTCGGATTCCATTGTCAAAAGCAATTTCTGCTCATTCAGCGTCAATACGGGAACACCCGGATCATACATATTAACACGAAGCGTCACAGGCTGCCCGACATACGCGTCCGGACAATCAATCACAAGACCGCTTTCTTTATTCGGATCTGCCATGACCCAATTTGTCGTTGCTGATATGAGCTTTGAGCCCGGCGATCCGTAAAGCTCTGATGCCCAATAATTACCGTTACCGTCACCATTGTCCGTTGTCAGTGCCGCAACACGGCCGAGACCGTAGCGCCAAACCGTTAAAATCGGAGAACCGTCACCGGCAATAACCAGCTTATCGGAACCGGCTTTCGGTGTCACACCGTTGTAGCCGCTGATATTCGTTTCACTGAGATTCAAACCCTGAACAATGAAATGCTTCGGGTTTGAAACATAAAGATTGGTCTCTGTCACATTTTCATTGGGATTTTCAACTTCGCCGAACATTTGTGAGAAATTCGGATAAATCGGAAGACCCTTATTGGACTCAACATAAACACCGTCGCCCTTGTAATTTCTCATCAAGGATTTCGCGTAAATGTTGCCGCGAGAATCATTAAATTGACTCGGGCGCTTTGAGCCGTTTGTATATGTGTTCATGAAAAGCATCGTAGCACCGTATTTATCAGCCTGATTCGCAGCGCGCAGCAATTCATTATAAGTTCTCTGATTCAGCAGATTGCCGTCAGAAATGATAATGACAAGAGGCTGACCGGATCTGTTTTCCATGACAGGAATCGCGCGGTCAAAGGTGTGAACCAAATCCGTTTGGCCGTCACCGGTTTTCAGCTCTTCGATTTCTTTTTTAAGAGCCTCAGATTCACGCGGATTGCCGACAAAGAAGAATTCGCCGGTATCATTACGGGACTTATCGCCGATTGTGAAATAAGTGATATTCGCTTCTTTGAAATAATCGCTTTCAATGATATTGATGGCTGATTTTTTAATGCTTGAAAGAATCGGCTCATTATTTGCATTATGCGCACTGGCACTGTCTGAAACGTCAATGAAAAGATAAACATCCTGAATACCTTCCCAATCGGACGGAACAGAAACGACAGGCAGCAATTTTTCAAATGACGAATCCAGATACGAGTGACCGACCGGATAATCATAAGAAGTTTTACCGCCGACAACCAGTAATCCGCCGCCTTCTGAAACATACTCTTTCAAATAAGCAACTTCCTCATCAGTCATATTGCCGACAAACATATTGTCCAAAACAACCGTTTTTGAAGCAGCCAGCGCATCCGGCAAACTTGCTCCGAAAGCGGAAAGCGTTTCAACAACAGTCACATTGTAAAGAGAGCCCGTCACCTGCGTCAAAGAGGCTTTCGGCTCAGATGTGACAACAATGACATTCGGTTTTTCAATCACATAAATGGATTTTGTAAAAGCATTATTAATCGGATCGGTGTCCGCGGATGAGGTCAATGTCGCTTCAAGCGTATGCGCGCCAAGATACATGAAACGGGTTTGGAAATACGTTGTCTTTTCCTGTTCCCCGTCAGTCATTGAAAATGTTTCATTCAGAATCGTATTGTTGTTCTGCTTGATAACATAAGTATAAGTGACATTACCGGTACCGGCCTGACGAACAGTCACACCGAATTCCTGAACATTACTGTAAATAACAGACTTATCTCCCGTGAGCTCGATACTTAAATCGTTCTTTTCAAGCGTCGGCACGACAGCGGAAACGGTTGTATTTGTCTGAACAGCGACATCAATACCTTCTTCCAGAGTCTTTCCATAGTTGCTGTTTCCGTCTGACACTAAAATAATCTGATTTTTACCGTCAGCATACTGAGCCACTTTTTCGCCGAGCGCCGTTGAATTTCCGCCAAGCGTATCGTACTTAATTTGGAATTTGTCCGAGAAATAATCATAAAGCTCCTGACCGGCGCCTGTTGAGAAATATCCCATACTCGGCGTACTGTCGGCAACAAGAACCAAATCCGGATTAACATCTGTTCGCGTCACGGTCATAAACGAAACCGGATTCGCGAGCGCAATAATCAAAATAACAGCAATGACAGCGCGTGAGCTGACAAGAAGCTTCTGCTTTCGTCCAAACGCTTTTTGGAAGAAATAAAGAGCAATCAACGCGACAGGGATGATTAAAAGCAGCAGCAACGGCATTTCAAAATACATTTAAATATCCCCCCGTTTTCTGAGCAGATAAAGCTCCAATATCATAAGCAGTGCCGCCAGTATCGCGAAAATATAGAATAAATTCGTCTTGATTTCATACTGCGTCGGCAATTCACCGCCGTCGTTGGCATTTTCAACACCGGTCATCCGCTCAGTCATTGTATTGGATTCTTTATCATTATACATATTAACAGCAACTTTCTTCTGCCCGATTGTATAAACGCCGACTGTGTCAAACAAAACGCGGTTTGTTGTCGTTTTGCCGCCGGGCGTCATAATTTCAGTATCTGCGGAAAGCGTCATGATTGTTCCGGCTTTAACATTGTATTCGGAAATGTCTCCGATACCGGCAAAGTAATCGGCAATGCGGATCCAGAAAACCGGGAACGCCGGGAAACTGGCAAAGTTGTTCCAGGCATCTTCGCCGGAGTGATCATCCAAACCGAAATAGAAAACGGTTCCGTTATTGTACGGACCATATGCCATAATCGGAACGCCTTCCATTGTCATAACAGGATAAGTCGTTGCTGATAAATCACGTGTTTCGGCATCCAGATACGTTTTCATATAAACGCTGTTTAAATCAAGACCGGTTGTGAAGTCGTTGCCGATTGCATAAATCTGCGTACCGTCAATGCTGGTGACAGTTGAATTAATGCGAACCGGAAGCATTTTTGACATATTGACAGTCTGATTGGCAGCTTCCAGATACTTGCCGGCAACAAAAACCAAATTGCCGCCGTCTGAAACATAAGTGTGCAGCGTATCAATTTCTTCGCTTGTCAGAGCTTGGTCTCCCATATTCACGACAACAAAACTGTAATCGGGCGAAAGTTCCTCGGGAACTTCATCAACACTCTTCACGGTCAATTCGGGAATGAGTGAAAGAGCGATTTGAGACGGCAGAGTTTCTTTAGCGCTGCCTGAATCCGAGATATAGAGAACATCAGCGGACTGAGTTCCCGGAATGGAAACGTAAGCATAATTATCAGATTCAATCGCGTCATCGGTCATTAATTTGATTTCCGTTGTGCCGCTGCGGACATTTTTGAAAACAAATGTTTCAACGCCGTCGCCGGGAACGGAAACCGTCAATGGTGAATAAACCAGTCTTGAACCGTTGGGAAGTGTCGTGGTCACGTTTGCGTAAACGGATTTTACGCCCGTATCATAATTGCGGACCATGAAATAATAATTGTATGTCCCGTTTGACTTTTCCAAATATCCGTTAATAATTGCCAGATTGTTCTTGGTTGTCGTTCCGTACGGAACAAAAGTCACATCTAAACCGCTGCCGAGAAGGTTCTTCGCCTCCATCGGATTTAATCCGTCCCAGGATGTAAAGTCGGACAGAACGTAAACCGAGCCGCCTTTTGCAGAAAGTATGTTGGCAGCGGACGCCATGGCAGATCCGATATCTGCTGTCACGGCTTTTGAAGACAGTCCTTTTATTGCCCGTTCCGCTTCGGCCGCGCTTACATTTTCAGCGATGATGACCGGGATAGATTCGGCTAAAATAACTGTATTGATTTGGCTGAGATAACGCGGAGCATCGCGCTGTGCTTCGCCGAAACGGTCTCCGACCTGCATACTGGCGGATCCGTCAATGATAATAACTGTATTTTTGTCACTCAGCGTGTCGTAAGATAAAATGTAAGGACCTGCCGCAGCAACCGCCAGCATGATTAGAACAAGCAGCTGTATGATGAAAAGCGGATCTTTGACAATTTTTGTAATGGATGAATAAATTTTTTCACGGGACTCTTCCACTTTCATTAAAAACATGACGGAAGGCATGCTTACTTTGAAGGGTTTTGGAAGAAGCATATACAGGATAATCAGCGGAATAATCGACAGAAGACCGAGTAACGCCAGCGGGAAAATAAACGGAAGAGAAGCGAGTGAATCTGCAATCGCCATAATTATGCACCTCTGCCAACCATATTATGCACCTCTGTCAATAATCTGTAAGAATGAATCAAAGACGGGCGCGTCTGTCGTGAATGAATAAAATTTAGCGCCGGTTTTTTTACAGATTCCATCGATTGCAGCGTTGTGATTTTCTAATTCTTTCAAATAGTTGTTTCTGAAAGAATCGCTCAAATATGTTTTCATTTCGTCGCCGGTTTCCATATCAAAGAACCTGGAATCGCCTTTGATCGGCAGATTTTTTTCAAACGGATCCAGCACTTGAATCAGCATTAAATCGTTTCCGGAAAGACGGTGGATGGAGGATTCAATGTGTTTGATATCTTCCATAAAATCGGAAATGATAACAACAAGGGATCTGGATTTGATGAGTTTTTCATATTTGTGGGTACAGACGTCCAAATCGGTTGTTCCTTCCAGCTCAAGCGCTGCCAATCTGTCGGTCAGTTCAAGCAGATATCTCATGCCGCGTTTCGGGGCGTTGATGCCGATATTTTCATTGAATGTGGATATCGCAAATTTGTCATTTTTGCGGGAAACGGTATAAGCAACACCGAGTGCCATCATTGCGGCGTATTCATATTTTTTAATATTGCCGTCGGGGAAATCCATACTTTTGCTGGCGTCCAATAATATGTGCGCCGTGAGTGTTTTTTCTTCTTCGAATTGACGAACGTAGAGCTTTTCGGTTCTGGAATATGCTTTCCAGTCGATGTCTTTCATTTCGTCGCCTTGATAATATTCGCGGTAGCCGACCGTGTCGATGCCTTTTCCGATACGGGTAGAGGGACGGTTTCCGGCATAAACAGTGGACACGCGTTTTCGAATCGCCATGTTGTAGCGGTCCAGCTGCCTGAGAAACTCAATATCGAAATTATGTTTTGTTTCAGCCATGATTTTTCAGTATGAGGGTTTTGTTTACCAGTCGATACTTTTTTGCATTATTTTTTGCATTATTTTTTGCATTTGTTTAGCATTATTTTTTGCATTCGTTTGGCATTATAATTCTGCACAACTTATTTGCATTCATTTTCTGCATAACTTTTTTCGCTTTCACTTTTCTGCAAAATTATTTTTTGGAACCGAACGGCAATTTAGCGCGAATACCGGAAGATTCGGTTTCCTGCGGCCTGGGTTTTAAGAAGCCGCCGTCAATGAGAAGGTCTTCGATTGCGTCATCGGGTGTGACGCCGGAGCGTTCTGCTTCAAAGCTGAGAATGATTCTGTGTCTTAAAACCGGGTAGGACATGGCGATAACATCTTCTTCGGCGACATAATTGCGGCCGTGGATTAAAGCGCGGGCTTTGGCAGCCAGGATAATTGCGATGGATGCACGCGGTGATGCGCCGTATTCGATTGCGCCGCCGTCACGTGATCTGATAACCAAGCGGATGGTTCTGTCTTTTAAATCGTCGGCAATCGGAACATCTTTTGTTAATTTTTGAAGGCTCATCAGGGTTTCTTTAGAGATGCCGCGTGAAGTTTCGGGTGAAGACTGTGCTGTGTAGCGGTTGACGATTTCGAGTTCTTCTTTATAATCAGGATAGGGAACGAGGATTTTTAAAAGGAAACGGTCGAGCTGGGCTTCCGGAAGCGGGTAAGTTCCTTCCTGTTCAATCGGGTTCTGTGTTGCTAAAACGAAGAACGGCTTGTCCAAAGGATAGGTGTGACCGGCAACGGTGACCTGTTTTTCCTGCATGGCTTCTAAAAGCGCGGATTGTGTTTTCGGAGAAGCACGGTTAATTTCGTCAGCCAAAACGATGTTGGCGAAAACCGGACCATGTTCAAAACGGAATTTTTTGTCGCCGCCGTGTTCTTCCACGATTGTTGTACCTGTAATGTCGGCCGGCATTAAGTCAGGCGTACACTGGATACGGTTAAAGGAAAGGTCGACCACTTTTGAAATGGTTGAAATTGTTAATGTTTTACCGAGACCAGGGTTACTTTCTAAAAGAGCGTGACCGTTACATAAAAGTGCGATCATGACTTGTTCAACGACTTCCTGCTGACCGACAATGACTTTTCCGATTTCGTCAAAAAGTGTTGTAAAGATTTTGCTTGCGTTTTCATAAGTTTTTAAGAGTGTGGGGTCGGCAACGGACTCGGGTGAGCTGTATGTTTGTGCCGGTGCTGTTTCGGAAGCAGACGCATCGGAAGCATCATAAGAATATGATTCCGATTCGGCAGCGTTTCCGTCAGCAGTTTCCGCGTAAAAAACATCGGAGTCGTTGTCGTTAAATTCTTCGTTTGAATAGTTTTCCGGTTCCATTTTATTTTCCTCTGTAGATGTAATTGTAATTGATAAACTTGTAATTGATTTGTAATTGTAATTTTGTTGAATTAATAAATTGTATTGATGAGTTTATGAATAATTTATGAATGAATTAATGAAAATAAAAATTGAAATCAGCTGTTTTCAGCCAATTTCTTGAAATAATCTTTTATGACATCTTCGTAACCGGCCGGCAGTGAGTCGTAGAAGTGCTGCGAACTTAAGCTTTCGGGCGGGTAGGGTTTTGACGGTGTGAAATTGTTGTCCGACCCTTCGAGCATATCCCCGGGTCCGGTTCCTGCGCCGGGCGGCAGCGTCACATCTATGTCAACGCCGGGCTCGGCCGCAATCGGCGGCGCTTCTGTCGGGATGCTGGAGGAATTATTGGAGGATGAGTTTTCATCGATCGGCGGCTGTGTTATTGTGCCGTTCGGGAATCTGTCATAAACATCGCCTGGCGAAAAGGGTGCTGTAAATCCTGTGAAGAAAATGACGCCTAAAAAGAGGGCTGCAACAAAAATCGCGGCTAAGCTGGTTCCGAGTCTTCTTTTGTCAATCAGATCGGTTGACGCAACGCCTTCGACATCTTGTGAGACGGATGTTTTGAGTTCGGTGACGATGAAGTTTTCGGGATCCGCATTTTTGTGGTCGTAAGCCGTTTTCAAACGGTCTTTGAGTTCAGGATACGTATTTTCAACGATATCCTGAGACTTTTGTTTCTTCGGCGCCTCTTTTTTGAGTGTTTTATAAATTCTTTTTCTGTTTCTGTCAATGATTTCAAGAATCAATAAGGAGAACAGACAGACGATGAAGAAAAGGAAAATCGTTTCATAATTAACTGTAAAGAAAGGAATGTCCGGTGCCAGACCGACATAGGGTTCTGTCCACGGAATGAGTTTAAAGATATCTTCTATGTTGAAAAAAATGGCAATCAATAGCATAATAAAAGCAATCGCCAAAAATTCCAGCAGGTCATAAACCGTACGATAGCGGCGTATAACCGAGTCAATTTTTTTAGTAAATATTTCAAGATCCAAGATGATCACATCTGCTTAATTCGTTTTTTTCGTTTTTAACTTTAAATCGTTTTTAATTAATAGATATATTAGAGAGATATATTATTAAGATATTAATCTACAATTGAACAAAATATCTACTAAATTATTTAAAAGTTTACTCGAAATGAACGAATTCAAATTTTTATATAATATAAAAAGAAGGAATAATCATTTAAATGTTATGTGGTGTATTTGGCTATCTGTTGATTTTAAGAAGGATTCAAATTCGTTTTCAAAACGATTCAAATTTGTTTTCGAAACGATTCAAATTAGTTTTCAAAAGGAAAACAAAATGAAAACATCACCCATAAAATAAGAGAGTGCCGCGCAAATGAAGGAAATTGTTGTTTTAAGACTTGGTCACCGTCCGGAAAGAGATAAAAGAATTACAACGCACGTTGGTTTGACAGCCCGCGCGCTCGGCGCGAAAGGCATGCTGCTTGCATCAAACGATCAAAAGATCACAGACAACATTATTGAAATGACAACGCGCTGGGGCGGCGACTTTTTTGTCAAAAATGATGTTCATATGATTCGTGAAATCAAAAAATGGCAGGAAGAGGGCGGCAAAGTCTGTCATCTTTCCATGTACGGCATTAATTTGCCGGATGCTGTTCCCGAGCTGAAAAAAGCGGATAAACTGATGATTGTTGTCGGCGCCGAAAAAGTCCCCGGCGAAATCTATGAGTTGTCGGACTGGAATGTTGCTGTCGGCAACCAGCCTCACTCGGAAGTGGCGGCGCTTGCGATTACGATGGACAGAATCGCCGAAACAGATCCGCTGACCGTCCCATTTGAAAACGCGGAATTGACGGTGGTGCCGATGGCGAAAGGAAAGAAAGTCATTCATGATGATGAATTGAAAGAGAAGAATAAACAGGACAGCTGACCATTTTTGATTAGTTCTTTACTTTACTATTGTTTTTTTTTGATTAAACATTTCATTTTTACTTTTCATTTTATTTTTTCAAAAAGAAACATCATTTTTCTTCAATTTAATGAAAAACGAACTCCATCTTTTCAATGTCAAACTCAATGAAAACGGAGTTCGGTTTTGAGTGATTTAATTAAAACCGGATGTTTGTCTTTTGTAATAAATAAAAGTCCAAACACGACCGCAAAACGAGATTTCGTGAGCGCAGCGAGCGAAATTGAGGTTGCGGATTCGCCCTATAATTCAATAAAACTACAATTAACAGTTCAGTTCGTTTATTATTTCTGCTATTGCTGTCATTTGCCATTCCAAAAATTATTGATTATATAAATTAAAAAAACTCAAAAGAGAATTCTTAAATATCACGCCGACCTTTTTTCAAACTGACGCGGGAGCGGCAGGGCGGCTGCGGGAATTCAATTTCCTGAGGAAAGTCTCCCCACCCTCTTTCAGATTTGCGGATGTTTGTAAAGAACATTTGGCGAGAGTCAAGGCTATGGCACAGAAACGATACCGGGCCGTGTCAGCGATGAAGTGAAGAACGGAGACGCACGGCGCACGGATGCAACGGTAAAACCCCGCAGGTGCAAGTTGTTTCGGGAGAACGCGTTCGATTTGAAAGCGCGCCCGAGTTAAAAGACGCAAAGCCGAATGCCGTCGTACATTTCATAAAATTCAATTTTATTGATGAATCAAAGATAAGAATGTTCTTTGAGAGTACAGAAAACAGAAGGGAGCTTACTCGCCGGACCCGCGTTAAAATTTTCTATTTTTGTTTATTTTTGATAAAAATGAAACATCGGTTTTCTTCAATTTGATAAAAACCGAACTCCCGTTTCATTTTATGATTATGAGAAAAACGGAGTTCGGGTTTGAGTGATTTGTAAAAAACGGATGTTTGGTTTTATTGAAATGATAAAAGTTCAAAAACGACCGCAAAACGAGATTTTGCCGAGCGCAGCGAGCAAAATTGAGGTTGCGGATTCGGACGAATAATTCAATGAAATGACATATCTAAATTAAGATATTTGCCCTCCATGTCCGGTTTTTTCATTAATTTTTATAATTATATGTACCTACCGAACGCAAAACTAATTACTACAGCTATCTTGCTGGTGCCGTTACAGTTTGCTACCAGCCGCTGCCGTTTCAGTTAGCTACCTTACTGTTGCCGTTTCAGTTAGCTACCTTACCGATTCCGTTTGCAGCAATTGCTGCCGCTACCGCGCGCGAGCCGCACCAATTTAAAAAAAATTAAAAAAGCGATGATTTCTTTTCTTCAGATTCAAAAAAATAAGATTAATGTTCGTGACTGCAGCCGTTAATAATAATCCCCAGCATTTTATGCTGATGTGGAATTTCCAAACGCACAATATCCCAAAGTGTCTCGGGATTCATACCGAATGTCGGGTGAATAATCTGTTCTGTCAGCGTTTCTAAAAATTCCCAGTCGGCTTTCGGTTTACGGATTTTGAAATCAGAGGGAAGCGACAAAGAAGCCGCCTGCACTTTTTCCAAAAGCTCAATCAAACGAAGATGAAGGGATTCATTCGCGATAAAATCGCCGTAAACAGGACCGGAAGACAAGGCAATAACTTCATCCAATTGCGAAACCATTTGAGTGACGATTTTTTTGGATTCTTCGTCTTCGGGATGATGAGAACAAGCGCAGGAACAATCATCATCGGCATCGTCAATTAACGGTTTATCATAACCGCGAGCGTGAGCATGTTCATGAGTATGACCATGATTGTGTTCATGATCGTGAATGTGTTCATGTTCGGAATGTTCGTGATCGCAACCGCAGCCGTGCTTCTTTTCAGTCATCATTTTCCCTCGAAATAAATCAATTGTCTCTCAAATTCTTCCAAATCAATTTGCGTGTTGTAGCAGCCGCTTGTAAGCAGCGGGACGCCGTATGTCATTATTTTCTTGCGCTTTAATTCACGCATTCCTTTGTTAATTTCATAATAACAGCCGATTGCAAGAACGCCGTCCGTTCCTTTTGCATCGGGATGTCTTAAAATGTGCTTAACGAAAGAGGAACCTGTAATGATATAAAGTTTATAGCCGTGCTCTTCTGAAAGGGTTTTGATTTTCGCGAAATTACATTTTCCGCAGGAAGTGCACTGGATGCCGGTTCTCGTGGTCCGCGCTTTGCAGTCAATGTGACGCATGCAGTGCGGCGCCAAAACGATTCTGGTCTTTGTGTTTGAAAACTTCTTGCGCTGAGCATTGTTTTTAATGACAGCCATCTTTTCATGAAGTTTGTCGGGACTTTTGTAAATAAACATATAAACAGCAAGAAGCGGCTTATAGAAGAAATCCAGCGTTCGGGACGCATAAGACGCGAAAAACGCATTTTTCTGAAGGCGCGTGTGACCAATATAAAGAGCGATAAACAAAAAGATAACAGATAAAACCAAACAAATAGCAATCACACGACCAACTTCGTCATACATGATCAGCGGCCTCCTTTGTTTTCAGTTTCAGTTTCAATTTCAGTCCCGGTTTCTTCATTTTCATTGTCTATAAAATCGTATAAGGTAACCGTTTTGATTTTCAAATCGGCCGTCTCGCTGACGGGAGAAACCAATTCCATTTTTTCAACGACATCGCAGACATTGACTTTTGTTTCGAAACAACCGTCATTAATCAGATAAACACCTTGAGACGGAACAACAGATGTTTTTTGCATGGATTCGCTCAGCTCGACCGGACAGGCGACGCCGATACAGGAGGTCGGTCTGTATTCTTTGAATATTTTCTTGACAAAACTACTGCCGGGAACGACAAAGACTTTGAAATCGCGCTGTTCGGCTTCTTTTGTGATGCTTCCGATGTCGCAGCGGCCGCATTTGGTACAGACAAAACCGTACAGCGGATCGCAGCGGGCGTGACAATCACTGCTTCTGAGACATTGCGGCAGAAGAATGACTTTTCGTTCGGTCTGCGCCTTGAATTTTTCCAAATAAACAGAATTTTGAATTTCGACGAGAATTTCGTCAACGAGCAAATCATTCATTGAAAAAGCCGAGAAAAACCATTTGACCGGCGAATAAAATAAATAAAGCATGAACAGAACGAATTTCGGGAAAATAATTTTTTTATGGCGGATGCTGTAAATACCGATTGCCAGAGCCAGCAAATTAAAAATAATTATAAAAAGCAAAAGCCAAACAGCAATTTTTCCAAGAAGTATGTAATTAAAAGCGATGTAAAGACCTCATTAAACGTTTTTGACACATTTTCGTTTTTGATTGAAATTGTAAATCCTAAAGTCTAAAATGAGTTATTTAATAAAATCATTTCTCAAAGAAATGAAAAAAAATGATAATAAGTTTATAAATTTAGGAAAAAGACAAAAGAACAAAGAGTATCTTTTATATACTTATTAGTCGTTATTGAAAAAAGAAAAATGAACATAATAAAAAACAAATGAAAAACCAAACTAAATAAACAAAGAGAGGGAAAAATGGAATTAAGTATGGCTTCGAGCAAGAAGGTTTACAGAAGTATTGTTAAAATTGATGAAGAACTCTGCAACGGCTGCGGTGAATGTGTTTCACCCTGCGCCGAAGGCGCGATTGAAATCATCAACGGCAAGGCGAAAGTCATTTCAGAAGACTTATGTGATGGAATGGGCGCGTGCCTTAACATTTGTCCGACCGGTGCTCTGACGATTGAAAAAAGAGAAGCTTTGGCGTTTAATGAAGAAAAAGCGAATGAAATGCACAAAATGAACAATATGAAGACGAAGACATCGGAAAAACGCAGCACGGAAGTCAATTTGGAAAACGGCGCAGTCATGAACAGCGACACGGTTTGTTTTATGTGCGGCAGAACCGATGAAGACGCTTATTTGATGAATGTTCGAAAAGACGGACAGGATTCTTGGATTTGTACGAAGTGTTTGCCGCGGTTGATTCATTGATTTAAAAAAATAAATGTCGGCACGGCAGTTATTCTGCCGACCCGTTGGAGCGTCGAACTTCAATCAATTCACCGTTTCTGAAACCGTCTTTTATTTTTTCAACCAATTCGGAATCGGTTCTCAATTTGATTTCGCCGGTACGGCCGACAGTCGCATTAAAGAACGGTTTTCCGGAAATAAAAACGTCAACATCTTTTCCCGAAAGTTCGGGCACTTTGAGAATAAAGTGCTTTTTCGTCTTTTCAAAAATCGGGATGACGTAATCGGAAACGCCGCCTTCAAAGGTATCATAGCCGTAACTGTCGCTGTCAAACATTTCATCAAAGTCGTCGAAATGAGAAGAACGGCGGTTTTTTCTGCCGGATCCTGTACCGCGACTGCTGTCACTGCGGTCGTCGCCGTCATCATCAAAATCGTAATCGTGTTCTTTCTTTTTTCTGTGGAAATACTGAACGGGCATTTCACGGACATCTATCCGGAGTCCTGTGTGGGATTCGATTCTATTGATTGTGTCGCCGCCGCGGCCGATAACTTTCTTTTTATCCGAGCTTTTGACTTTGACGACAGCGTTTGTATCTGAAACGAGTTCGACTTCGAAGGGCCCGGAAGCGTAGCGCTCGATTTCGGCGGCGAGGTTGGCTTCGGTTTCCGCCCAGAATGGCTTTCTCTCTGTCATTGATGTTGCGCCGCCGGGTCCGACGGGCATGACAACGACTTGTTCGCCGTAAGTGTAAATTTCAAATTCCGTCTTTTTGGAAGCGATGTCGCTGACGGTAATGACAGGACGCGACAAATCGGCTTCCATCATGCCGTGCGGCACTTTGACAGTAAATTCCAAAACGTAAACTTTGGAGATTTGTCCTTTGTCGATGAAAATAACCGTGTCGACGACTTGGGGAATGATACCGAGTTCGATTCTGCCGATCAGTCTTTGAACGGCGTCAATCGCTCTTGTCGCGTGAACAACGCCGATCATACCGACACCGGCAAGACGCATGTCGGCAAAGAGCATGAAATCCTGTGTTTTTCGAACTTCGTCATAGATGGTGTAATCGGGACGAACGAGGAGCAGTAAATCCGCTGTATTTTCCATTTTGCCTTCCAGCGGCGCATACTGCGTAATTTCGACCGGAACCTGCAGATCGCGCGGAGATTCCATTGTTTTGACAACGTTGCCGTTTTCAAGAAGGAATTTGGCGACGGCGGCTGAAAAGGTAGACTTCCCGGCACCGGGAGATCCGGCAATCAAAATGCCGCGCTGTTCTAAAATACGTTCTTTGAGAACGTCAGTCGCTTGATATTTATCGAAATCCACGTTGGCAATTGGTCGAACGATTGTGATTTCAAAGTCGTCGGAAAACGGCGCTTCGGTGATTGCGATTCTCATGTCACGGACTTGAAGAATCAAAGCGCCGCTATATTCCATTTCGATGAAAGATTCGGAATCGATTTTTGTAAAGTGAACCAATTCGGATTTGATGTGTTCCAGCTCTGCTGCCGTACATAATTCATCACGAATCGGAATGTAACGCATTTCGCCGACAGAACCGCGCTTCGCCATCGGCATGACATTTGTTTTCAAGTGAACCGACATGGTTTGGTCATCGAAAAACGAAAGAACCGCCAATCCCGAAATATCCGCCTCAGATTCGCGAAGAACGGGCGGCACATAATCAACATCCAAGCCGCGTGCTTTTCCCACAATCGCCTGTACTTTATCGGCTGTGACAAAGAGGCCGCCGGCATCCATTGCCGTCTGTCTGATCAGCGCGTCCACTTCTCCAAGTTTTGCGTCCCTGATTTGATGAACTGTCGGTCGATTGCCTTCAAATTTCAGCTGAATCTGTCCTTCCTCATCCATTTGCCGAAGAATAAGAAGTTCGTCAATCCCGTAAACTCCTGTTTCTCTTTTGCTGTCTGCCTGATTTTCAAGTTCCGCCAAAACCGCCTCGGGAATAATGACTGTCAAGACATCATTTTCAATTGGTTGGTATCTCTCGTTTTTGATTGAAGCAGAAATGACGCTGTCAATGACCGCGCTTGTGTCGGCGATGATTATGTCAGTTGGAATTTGAAGATCAGAA
Source organism: Methanimicrococcus sp. OttesenSCG-928-J09 (assembly GCA_030266245.1). Lineage (GTDB taxonomy): Archaea > Halobacteriota > Methanosarcinia > Methanosarcinales > Methanosarcinaceae > Methanimicrococcus. The sequence goes on along the minus strand of JAJDHP010000005.1, from coordinate 1,641 downwards.
TTATATTCAAAATCGAAATCGTTAGAGTTAATTTCGGTTGAATGGAATGTTTTCTTTGGAGAGGAGGGTGAATTGTTAGAAACAGAAGTTTTTCGTGTTGTCATACGAAAAAATAGGGATTGGTTGTATTAATAATAAATGTTTGAAAAAATAAGGGTCATGATTAGAATAGAGATAAATTTAAACACTCCAAGTTCAACAATCCCAATAAGATTAATCCGCCCTAACACGATTTTGAATTAGATTCAATCTTATGGTTTTAAAAGATTTAACTCAAAGAATGTTAAAACGAAATTTCAATAGATTTTTCATATACGAGCAAAGGATTTACAGCTCAATTTAAATGGCTGTTCTAATCATGACCTTTTTGGAAATATCATCTGCCGTTTTATTAAATGTCAAAACCAAATTGTTTCCTTCAACTTCTTTTGCCGGAACATACATGTAAAACCGCGGATTTTCGCCCTCAGGATCAGAACCACAAAGTATTATCGGCTGTGTGCCGAATTTCGCGGAAAAAACCAGACTGTCCGTATCATTATCTGTTTCATCCGATGAATTATCGTCTTTCTTAAGACATCCTGAGCCGGCAAGAGCGATAATTGCCAAGAGGATGACAAGAACGAAAATAAATTGCTTTTTTTGAGTTATCATAAAAAATAAAATGATCAGCAAAGAAATAAATGATGCGATCAATGATGACGCTTGTTGTTATCGGATTAGATTTGAAGAAAGGGATCAAAATCAGAAATGAAAAAATCGGAAGAAACTTCATTCAGCCAGTAATTTTCAAATGAATTGTTTAAGAAAACGGTTTTTCTTTCATCCTAAAGGTGAATTTGTTCATATAAACATTAAAAAATAACGAGATAAAAAAAGAAAATAGAAACGGGAAAAATCCCGTTTACTATGTTTAAGTCCAGATAGCATACAGATCCATGTTAGTTGTAATAACAATAGGATCTTGAGCAGTTGGTAGTGCATCAGACCAACCATCGAAAGTCCCGAGTGTACCTGAACCTAGAGGAGCACCTAACGAATCAAACTCATCAGTCCATAAATCCTTAGGAAGGCCGAACGTTGTGCTTGGATATGAGAACCCTTCAATGAACATACCTTCACAAAGGACAGAGGTAACAACGGTAGATGGTGTATATGTACCAGGGCTATTAAAAATGAAGGTTACATCTGTGAAATACTCTGTTTTATATATGTCCCCTCCACTTGGAGCAACAGCAAATGTGATAGTGTTTTCAGTACTATCATAGGTAGCAGTTGCAATTGTGTCAGGTATCGTGGACAAACTCAGACCTGCAAAATCGGCGTTAATAGTCACACTTGATACATCATAGATTGTATGAGCTAAATCTGTCGAATAAACAGTCGTACCATCAATATTTATTGCTTGCGCAGCAACGTAAACAGCTGCGAATGTTGTATTTTCGTCAACTGTGGTTATACCAGGTGCAACACTCGCAGGAGGAACATCAGCAGTATTCCAGTTACTGAAAACAAAAGTTGCCTGTATTGGTTTTTCTGCAATACCTAGAACAGTTGCGGATCCGCCGGACAAAGTCAATATTTCTGTTCTGGGATTTGCATCTGCGAATGCACCTGAGCCTGGATTGTAAGTTACAGTTG
>JAJDHP010000049.1 GCA_030266245.1 Methanimicrococcus sp. OttesenSCG-928-J09 | reverse complement strand
ATTCCAAGTAGTAATTAGTTTTGCGTTCGGCAGGTGCATATTATTTAATACAAAATCAAAAAAAGTACACTCATTTTTGACTAAAAAATAAAAAAATACACTCAATTTTGATCAAAAATTAAAAAAATGCTGCAGCTCGCGCGCGATGCCGAGAGAAAATAAAAAGAAAACAGAATTAAAAAGAAAAAAAGAAGAAAATAGAAAAATAAAAAGAAAAGAAAACAGAATCAGTTTGTCAGTGACTGAATCGGTGCCGGAATTCTGCCGCCGCGTTTGATGAATTCTTCAGAACTGAATTCTGAAACACTCATGACAGGAGCAGCGCCTAAAAGACCGCCGAATTCAACAGAATCGCCTACTTTTTTACCGACTGCGGGAATAATTCTGACAGCAGTTGTTTTCTTGTTGATGACACCGATTGCCATTTCATCGGCAATGACAGCTGAAATTGTTGATGCGGGCGTATCGCCGGGAACGGCAATCATATCCAAGCCGACAGAACAAACACAGGTCATGGCTTCCAATTTTTCAAGCGAAAGAGCGCCATCGTTAACGGCACGAATCATGCCGGCATCTTCACTGACGGGAATAAAAGCGCCGCTGAGACCGCCGACAGATGATGAAGCCATGGCGCCGCCTTTTTTAACAGCATCGTTTAAAAGCGCCAATGCGGCGGTGGTTCCGTGCGTTCCGCAGCGTTCGAGTCCCATCGCTTCTAAAATTTCGGCAACACTGTCGCCGACAGCGGGCGTCGGAGCTAATGAGATATCTACGACACCGAATTCGACGCCGAGTCTTCCTGAAACTTCACGAGCAGCCATTTCTCCCATTCTTGTGATTTTGAAAGCCGTTTTCTTGATTTCTTCAGAAATTTCCCCAAGAGACGGGTTTTTAAGCCTTCTGACGGCCGAGTTGACGACACCCGGACCGCTGACACCGGCATTAATGACACACTCCGCTTCACCGACACCGTGGAAAGCGCCTGCCATAAACGGATTGTCATCAGGCGCGTTGGCAAAAACGACCAGTTTGGCACAACCGATACTGTCAGCATCTGCAGTCAGTTTTGCCGCATTTTTAATGACATCGCCCATTAATGCAACAGCGTCCATGTTGATGCCGGCTTTAGAACTTGCCAGATTCACGGATGAGCAAACGCGCTCTGTTTTAGCGAGCGCTTCGGGAATGGATTCAATTAGACGACGGTCACCGTTTGTCATTCCTTTTTGAACCAAAGCGCTGAAACCGCCGATAAAATTGACGCCGACTTCTTTGGCGGCTTTATCAAGTGTTTGCGCAACAGAAACAAAGTCAGGACTTTGGCAGGCTTCGGCCGCAATTGCGACCGGAGTCACAGAAATGCGTTTATTAATGATCGGAATGCCGTAAAGATCTTCAACCGCTTCGGCGGTGCTGACTAAGTTTTCTGCTTTTCCGACAATTTTTTCATAAATATTCTGATTGAAAATATCGATATCGGGATGAGAACAGTCTCTTAAACTGATTCCCATCGTTACGGTACGAATATCTAAATTTTCCATTCGAACCATTTCAATGGTTTCCAAGATTTCTTCAGATGTCAAATACATAATAGAAACTCCGAATTAAATGCGGTGCATGTATCTGAAAACGTCTTCATGCTGAACGCGGATTTCGACTTTTAATTCATTTCCGGTTTCAGTCATTTTTTCCTGGAAATCCTTCAAAACAAAGGCGTCATTTTTAACTTCGCCGATCATAAGCATTGTAAAAATGTCTTCCATAAGCGTTTGGCGAATATCAATAATATTAACGCCGTAATCAGACATAACGCGTGTAACACCCGCGACAATGCCGACCGTATCCACACCGATGACTGTAATAACAAAACGATCTGTTTTCATGTTTAATTTTCCTGAATTTTTAAAAGATAAAATAAATGTTACTGATAACTGTATTTGAAATACGATAGACATTCAACCGATTTAAAGTATATAGCAATTATTCAAAGATTTAAAATTGAGATTATTGAAAAATACCCTGTTTTGATTAATCATAAATAGATAATTATTTTTGAATTAATGAATTTGACTTAAAACATGGATTATTTGTAATTTATTTTGTAAAAAGATTACAAATGAATTTTAAGAAAATTTGACAAACTTTTTCGTTAAAATAATAATTAAATAATAATTCCATTAATCAGCCAATTTCTAATGTTTCATTTCTGTTAATCAGTGCTGTCACGCGCGCGATCTGCATCAATTTTCAAATAAACAAAAAACAACCTGCCTTTTTCATGTAAATTTGTCACGAAATCCGCCTATTTGTCATCTAATTTCCTCAATTTCGGCCGGATTATGGGGTTATCTATAAATACATGTCTGATAAAAGTTGGATTCGTTTTTCATGATTATTCATTGACGAGAGGTCCGTCATGTCTAAAGTTACAAAAGTTTTGATATTACTCAACGATATGGTCTACGAGAGCACAGCGCCTCAGCATGCTTTGCGTTTTGCGCGCTGCTACAGCAAACGCGGAATGGATACAACAATTATGATTTGGGGTCCGATGGGCGCTGTTCTGACAAAAAAGAACAAAGTCGGCACCCAAAATTACGATGCCAAAATTCAGGAATGCTTGGATTTGGGCGTCAAAATCAAATGCTGCGAACTCGCTGCATCCATCATCGGCATGACACCCGATGAAATGATTCCGGGAACGGAAATCGTTACCACAAAAGAACTGACCAACACACTGATTGAATACACGGAAGAAGGTCAACTGATAATGTACGTTTGATTTCAAACGGCATTTTCATTTTTTCGTTTTTCATTTATTCTATTATTTTAATTTTTATATATTAGTATTTATATTTCATTTTTAATTCATTTGTTTCTTCCAAGAACGAATGACCGCAAGAATCAAAAACAATCATCTTTTAAAATAAATCATTATTCTGTTCTGTAAGGGTAAACCAAAATATAAACCGATTCAGGAGATTGATATTCATGTCTACAACAGAAAAATTGACGGCGGACGAACAAGCGCTTCTTGAAAAAATGCTTTCCGGCGAAATTTCGCTTCGCAAAATCGAAGAACATTTGGACAAAGACGGCTCGGCCAAACTTCGCCGCGCGTATCTGGAAGCCAAAGAAAATGTATCATTAGATCACGTTTCAACTTATACTTTTGACACCGAATCGGTTGCCAAAAAGAATATTGAAAATTTCATCGGTGCCGTTCAAATCCCGCTCGGCGTGGCCGGTGAAATTAAAATCAGCGGCGACTATGCCGACGGAATTTATTACCTTCCGCTCGCGACAACCGAAGGCGCGCTCGTTGCCAGCGTCAATCGCGGCTGTTCCATTATTACAAAATCCGGCGGCGCAACCGTCCGCGTCTTCAAAAATATGATGACACGCGCGCCTGTTTTTAAATTCAGCAATCTGACCGAAACCAAAGATTTCTATGACTGGATAATGCTGCCCGAAACTTTCGATAAAATGAAAAAAGCAGCGGACGCAACATCCAGATTCGGTGAACTTTTAGAAATTCAGCCGTTCGTTTCCGGCAATAATGTTCATCTTCGTCTCGGTTTTGATACAAAAGACGCGATGGGCATGAATATGATTACAATCGCATCCGAAGCGATCACCAAGCTTATCGCCGACGAAAAAGGTGTCACAAACGTTTCCCTTTCCGGCAACATGTGTACCGATAAAAAACCCTCGGCCATTAATGCCATTCTCGGCCGCGGAAAAACCGTTATCGCCGAAGCCCGGCTTTCAGCCGAATTTATCGAAACCACACTTAAATGCACAGCCGAATCCATGTTTGATGTGAATTACCGCAAAAATTTCCTCGGTTCCATGCGCGCCGGCTCACTCGGATTCAACGCGCACGCGGCAAATATCGTTGCGGCAATCTTTTTAGCCTGCGGTCAGGATCCGGCACACGTTGTGGAAGGCAGTTTGTGCGTTACGGAAATGGATCTGGCAGAAAACGGCGACTTAGTCTGCTCTGTTACAATGCCTGCCGTTGAAGTAGGAACCGTTGGCGGCGGCACCTCTATTGCAACGCAGCAGGAATGCTTAAAGCTGCTCGGCGTGGCAGGCGCAGGCGAAGTGCCCGGCGCAAATGCCCTCGCACTCTCTGAAATTGTCACCGCGGCAGTTTTAGCAGGTGAAATTTCTCTCGTTGCGGCGCAGGCTGCCGGTCATCTGGCGCGCGCACATGCACAGTTGGGCAGATAATTTCTTCCCAACTTTTTTCGTTTTTCTTCGAATATTTTTCGTTTTTTTCATGTCTTATTATTTTTTGGTTCTTTTTGTATCGCCTCGGTGTTACTTTCGTAATCTGTTTTTCATAATATATTGGGTTAATCTTATATACATCGGTTTTTGTTTAATAATTCGTAACACTTTTAATTAAAAAGTTATGAAATTTATGAAAAATAGGTACCATTTTTCACACGTATTATTTTTTGGTGTGCTTTATGATAAAAAAAGAATACAATTTGGAAGGTCTGGGTTGCGCGAACTGCGCTGCGAAAATAGAGATCGCCGTCGGTAAATTGGACGGCGTTATTGAAGCGTCCGTCAGCTTCGCAACCGCAACTCTTATTGTTGAGCTTCAAGACGATTACAACGGCGATATTCAGCCGAAAATTGAGAAGATCGTTCATTCGATTGAATCAGACGTTGTCGTTTCTGAAAAAATAAAACAATCAGTAAACCTGGGGAAACCTGTGAAATTTGCGAATGCTTCTGTTCAAGAGTATTTGCTGAAAGGATTGGGTTGTGCCAATTGTGCCCGGAAAATCGAGGTCGCCGTCGGCAAGCTGAACGATGTCGAAGAAGCATCAGTCAATTTTGCAACGGCAACGCTGACGATTCGATTGAAAGACGGTTATAGCGGCGACATTAACAGTGACATTAAACCCCAAATAGAAAAAATCGTTCATTCCATTGAATCTCATGTCGAAGTCTTGGAAAAAGAAAAGGGAAAAGAGAAACGCTCGGAATTTGTTTCAAATGCCGGCTCTTCCTGCGATGACGGCTGCTGTGTTGATTCAACCGACAAGTCGCGCCAATCCGAAGATTCAAAGAAAAGCCGTTTTTCTTTCGTTCAATATTTGGATAAGAAACGGGCGGCAAAAATTCTGGCAGGCGCTCTTGTTTATTTGATCGGCATTTTGATTCACATTTCTCACGGCGCGGAAATTCCGTTTATCTCAGCCTTTGAAATCGCGCATTTGGCACCGGTCGAATACATTGTTTTCATTATCGCTTATCTGATTATCGGCGGCGATGTGATTTACAAAGCAATTCGGGGAATTGTTCGCCGCGAGTTTTTCGATGAAAATTTCCTGATGACGATTGCAACACTTGGCGCGTTCGCGCTCGGCGAGTTTACCGAAGCGGTCGCTGTGATGCTCTTCTATCAAATCGGTGAACTTTTCCAAGATGCAGCCGTCAACCGCTCCCGCAAATCCATTTATGACATGATGGACATTCGTCCCGATTACGCGCATAAAATCAATGCTGACGGCGATTATGAAACCGTTTCCCCGTATGACATTGAAATCGGTGACAGCATTCTCATTAAGCCTGGCGAAAAAGTGCCGCTTGACGGAGTTGTTTTGTCCGGCAATTCGTTCATTGACACATCGGCACTGACGGGCGAATCTGTTCCGAGAACCGTTCGCGAAGGAGATGCCGTCCTTTCGGGAAGCATCAACAAAAGCGGAACCTTGACGGTTCGCGTTGAAAAATCATTTGATCAGTCAACAGCATCCAAAATATTGGATTTGGTTGAAAACGCGGCTTCTAAAAAAGCGCCGACAGAGAAATTTATCACGCGTTTTTCAAAATATTACACACCGCTCGTGACGTTGGCAGCGGTTTTGATTGCAGTCATTCCGCCGCTTGTCCTTTCCGGCGCGACTTTTGAGGAATGGATTTACCGCGGCTTGGTTTTCCTTGTCATCTCATGCCCCTGTGCGCTTGTGATTTCAGTTCCGCTCAGTTATTTCGGCGGCATCGGTGCTGCGTCCAAAAAAGGTGTTTTGATCAAAGGCGGCAATTATTTGGAAGGATTGACACAAGTCAAAACGGTTATTTTTGACAAAACCGGAACGCTTTCAAAAGGTGTTTTTGATGTTGTTCGAATTGATCTTCCGGCCGGCGCGGTTTATTCCGAAAAGGAAATCTTGAAATTCAGCGCTGCCACGGAATCATTCTCTAATCACCCGATTGCGCTTTCAATCGTCAGCGCTGCAAAAGCAGATGAAAGCATCGGCTTTGCCGATACATCACAAGTTTCCGACCACACGGAATACGCCGGTCTCGGCATCAAAGCCGTTTGCAGCGGAAAAACAATTCTTGTCGGCAATACGAAGCTGATGGCACAGGAAAGTATTGCTGTTCCCGATTTGCTGTCTGTCGGATTGGCGGCGGAGACAGAAACGCACATCTATGTCGCCGTCGACGGTATCTTTGCCGGACGAATTGCGATTTCGGATGTCGTCAAACCCGACAGCAAAGACGCGCTTTCCCGCCTGAAGCGGCTCGGCGTTGAAAAGACGGTTATGGTAACAGGCGACACCGATAAAGTCGGCCGCGCTTTTGCCGCGGATCTCGGTTTGGACGCCGTTTACACAGAAAGGCTTCCGCATCAGAAGGTTGACGCGCTTGAAGAAGTTGAAATGCAAACCAAAACCGGAAATCCGAAAGCAAAAGTTGCTTTTGTCGGCGACGGCATAAACGATGCGCCCGCACTCACTCGAGCAGATGTAGGCATTGCAGTCGGCGGTGTCGGATCAGACGCTGCGGTTGAAGCGGCGGATGTCGTGCTCATGACCGGCGATCCGACGCAGTTGGCAGATGCTTTTGAAGTTGCAAAAATGACAAAAAAGATTGTGTATCAAAACATCATTTTCGCGCTCGGCATCAAGGCTGTTTTCATGGTGCTCGGTGTTTTCGGCATCGCCACAATGTGGGAAGCTGTTTTCGCTGATGTCGGCGTGACATTGATTGCTGTTTTGAATTCAATGAGACTCTTGAGATTGAAATAAATCTCAAAAGCCTTTTTTTTAATTTAATTTTTTAATATTTTAATTCACATTAATCAGTTTTCGGCGGCAGCCAAAGGTTATCTGTGTTATAAATACGGATGACATGATTATTTTTGACGATAAAAGAAACTTCTTTGTCATTAATCATGACTTTATATTTTCCGTCTTCCAGATCTTTGGTATTGGCAATATCAAATGTATGAACTGAAATTTCAGCCATCAGCGGAATTGCTTCAATTTCTGTTGTGAATTTTTCTTTTTCAGCCAATGAAATTGTATAAAGATTGTTTTCAGTTAAAGTATCGTTAATGGTTGCGTTATCAACATCAACTGTATAAACTGAACTGACGCCTGTCCATACTTTCACTGTCGCTTTAATTTGATTGTCAACAACATTAATCCTGATACCATCGATATGAATCGGCGTAAAGCAGGCCAGAGTTCCGTTTTCATAATTGAATGAACCGATTTCCGTATTCTCATCCATGTAAACCGTATACGTTTCTTCCATATTGAACGAACTCTTCGGACCGATATTTACAGCAATCGCGCCGTTCGGATTGTAAGGACCGCCGCCATTTTTCTTTTCTTCTTTAATAAGCGGCAGATTAATTTTGACATCATTTCCGACAACTTTACTCGTCACATTTTCTTCATCAACAATATAATTGCCGCCATAGACCGTATATGAAACACGGCAAATTAAGTCATCTTCATATTGATAACATTTAATTCTGGCATAAGTGTAAGGCGCTTCATTTGTATTTTGGTCTGCAATTTCTATGCAGCCGCTGACACTTGAAAATACAATTAAAATAAATAAAACAGAAATAATTCGTAAGTAATTCATTCAGTCCAATATATTACCATGATAAAAATAGTTTATGGTATTTTTATTATTTTTTTAAATGTTTCGTAAAAGAATGTACAACTGAAAAAATGGATAATTGGGAAATAGAATTGGAAAATGGATAACTGAATAAATTATGAACCGGATAAATAAAAAAAATGGATGAATATTCTCTAAAAAATTAGAAGAGCGTCTTCAAAAATGTTCCGAACAGCTTTGCCATTTTCAATGAATGTTTGGAAAGCATTAATTTTTGAATCAAAACGGACGGATGATCCATGTCGCCGTATTCTGTAATTAAATTTAGAATT
>JAJDHP010000048.1 GCA_030266245.1 Methanimicrococcus sp. OttesenSCG-928-J09 | reverse complement strand
GCTTTGACCGCCTGGAGCATTTATGTCATAGCGGCAAACTCCGCCGACGGTTCTTTATTCTATTTTAAAGGTCAAATTGTTTTCATCGCTGCCGGAATATTATTGATGATTTTTGCGATTTATTATGCAAAAAACGGTGACCAGTATAAGGATGAAGAAGAATCTGAAGATGAGTTGGGAATTGTATGGGAAGAAGCGGGTGAAGAAGACAGCGTAGAATCGAATGAAGAAGACGATATAAAATCAGATGAAGATGGTCGTGTAGAAATTGATGAAGAATTCGGTGAAGAATCGGATTCGGAATCCGCAGGTGCAGATGAATCTAATATATCAAATTTCTCAAATTTATCAAATAAATCAAATTAAAATTACAGGTGAGTGGTAAGGATGGATATGGATGAATTTGCCGGCATTTACATGGCAACGGGAACACTGGCAGGGGACACTTTGTGTGCTTATAAAAAAGACGGAACTGCAATCTTTTTTGCCGACTGCTACGGAATGCTGATGGCAGCTAATTCGGGAACGTACCGCATAGAAGAGGACCGCGTTATTGCGACTGTCATTCCATTGATCAGACCCAACGGCGAAATCAATGAAATTGTCGGAATTATTGAAGGAGAAGGGGACGCAACCAAAATATTCCATGACAACAGCGGAACACGCGCTGACAGCTACTATGAATATTTGATTTCCCGCGATTTATCTTTTTTTGATGATTTTGATTTCACAAAACTGAATGGAGAAACGGAAACCGATAAAATTAATATTGGTAAATCCGGCGAGTTTTATTTGGGAGAAGGCGGACAGCTGACGGGAGAGCTGGCGTCTTTTATCAGCGGCTGCATCAGTCAAAATAAGGGCGATATTGCTGAAAAGAGCAAGCAAGCGAAAGCAGAATTGAAAGCACGAACTGCATCGGAACCTGCTCCTGCCGGTGAAGTTGTAAATGTGTTCGGCTCGGGTCCTGTCACCGCGGGAACAACCACATCCTGTTCCGGCAGTTCTGATGAGACGGCCGGCGCCGAAAAAACAGATAAAGGGGGCGCGAATGAAGAAAGCGGGGTGATAACTGAAAATCAAGTTAAAGCAGGCGCTGTTGCTGCTGCCGGTATTATTACATCACTTCTCGGAAGACGGCTCGGAAAATCCGGTTCGGGAAGCATTGATTTTACTGTTAATTATCCGTACGGTTTCGGCATGGAGCTCAGTACATTTATTAAAGAAAAGGATGCGTATCAGGACATCCGTCTGTTTTTCGTAACAGAAAATGCAAAGGTTTCCAGAATTATGATTGCCGGAAGAAATACCGAAAAAAGCGATTATGATGATTGGACAGACATATTTAGGAAATTAAAAGAAGCTGTCGGCCGCATTGATTATTTCTGTTTCTTAAACGGCAGCGGTCCAAGATTCCCGGCAGCGGAACTTTTCGCTGAAACCGTTCCGAATGTCAATTTTTGCCCGAATATCGGTGAAATTCCTTATGATGCGCCTTTGAAAATTGAAAGTATTAATGCGTGCCAGGACGCTTTCAACGGAATTAAGATGCATTTGATTCGGAATGAAACAGTTGCTGATTGTTTGGAATCGCTTGCGGAGCAATTTGAAGAGCTTGCGCCCGGCTGTGAAATTTTTGAACTTTAATTAATGAAAAGGTGAATGAAATGATTGTTGTCGGTGTCGGTGTCGGTCCTAAAATGCTGACCGCAGAAGGAATTGAAGCGATTCAAAATGCATCTGTTGTTTACGGCTCCGGCCGCGCTTTGGAACTTGCAAAGCCGTACATTCCCGAAAACACGCCGATTGATACAATCAAAGATTACAAAAATATTCATCTTCTGCCGACGGACGCTGTCATTTTATCAACCGGCGATCCGATGTTCTCAGGGCTCGGGAAATTTGCAACTGATAATGATACTGTGATTCCCGGAATTTCTTCATTTCAAGTGGCTTGCGCCCGATTAAAAGTGAATCTGACGAATTTTTCATGTGTGACAGCCCACGGCCGTAAGGATATCGGGTCGGCGCGGGATGAACTGATTCAGGAAATCGGACTTGGGAAAAATGTGTTTTTGCTTCCGGATGAAAAGTTCGGGGCGAGTGAGGTTTGTGAGTTGTTGGCAGAAATTGGAGTTTCGGCTGATGTTTATTCTTTGGAAGAATTGGGATATCCTGAAGAAAAGATTTTGAAGGGGGATGTTTTGAATCCGCCTTTACCGGTGTCTGATTTGTATGGGTTGATGATTGTTTTGAAATAATTTTTTCAGCAAGGCTTTCGCAGTATGCTGATATATTAACGTTCCGATTTTGGAAAAATAGAAGCCGTTAACAATGTTTTGAAATATTTGTAGGCTATGGAAAACAAGCTTTCAGGAAAATCGGATGGAGTAAATCGTGATCAGCTTGGTCAAATGAAAGCTGAAGTCATTAAGATGGGTAAATTTTCTTTTGAAATGGAAGAAAAAAGGGAGCAAAGTCTGATTGTTCAATCCGGTTACATGCTGACAGGTTTTTCTATAATTTCGGTGATGCTGTTGGCAGCTGTTCCAATTTTGTTGGATTATACTGACTTTTCTCGTGAGCTTGTTTTTATAGTCCTCGGTCTGTCATTGATATTTCTGATTTTCAGTTTGTTTTTTACGATTGGAGCTCTTTGGAGATATGAGCATATCGGTTTGGAAGATGTTGAGTCAATTTATAATTTAATGAGTTTTGAATCGATAGATGCGGCAGATGATTGGTGGCTTAAAAATATCAATGAAATTTACAGTGCTAAAAATGAATTGAATACCAAACGTTCAAGATTTATGAAAGCTTCTATCGCTTCTTTTGGTTTTTCAATTTTAACTATACTTATTTATTTGATTAGTTTATTCATTATAATGCTATAAGGAGGAATAAATTGTGGTTTCAATCTCAAAAACTCAAAATAATTCAGATTCCTGTCCTAAAGATATGGGCAAACCCGGTGACCCAATTTTTCGCTCAAATCGGCTTTCGTCAACTACATTGAAAGAAAGTTTTTTCCCGAAAAAGAAAAAATAAATGATATTTTGATATTGGCAGAAGTTGTAAAGAAATACTTGACAACTGAATATTTTTTATTTTCATTGTTTTTTCAAATATTTGTTTGAAATCCTATTATATTCATTTATATAATTCGAGGAAAAACTGTGACCTTTAATTTGTTGACAAAAAATTCAACCATCTTCTCATCCAGATTCTACGAACTCGACGCTCTCCGCGGTTTCTCCGTCATCCTCATGGTCATCTATCATTTTCTTTTCGACCTCGACTATTTCGGAATCCATGAAATGCCGTCATGGTTTTGGCCGCAGCAACTCTACGGTTTTCCAATCACAATCATGTTCATTTTCATTGCCGGCGTTTCGCTCGCTCTTTCCACTTCCAAAACAAAAGATGCCGAAACTTTAACGAAAAAACTCATCAAAAGAGGCGCCTTCATTTTCGCCGTCGGATTGATCATCACGGCGGTCACTTGGATTTATCCGCATGACGGCGCGATTCTTTTCGGCGTTCTTCATTTGATCGGTGTTTCAACGATTCTCGCCGTGCCTTTCTTGTTGAGTTTTACAAAAGAGGCGCAGATTTCGGGAAAATATAAAGAAAAGTCGGCATGGATTCTTCCGCTTGTTTTCGGAATCGCGGTGATTTTGGCTTCAAAGATTGTTGAAAAAATGAGCGGGCCGATTTGGATGGTTCCGTTGGGAATTCATCCTTACGGGTTTTATGCGTTGGATTATGAGCCGCTGTTTCCTTGGTTCGGGGTTGTTTTGATTGGGGTTGCTGCGGGGGCTTGGTTGTATCCGAAAGGAGAACGGCGAGGTTTTTTGTCTTTTTTGAAAAATGAGCCTCCGGTTTTGAAAGGGATTTCTTGGATTGGGAGGCATTCTCTTTTGATTTATTTAGGGCATCAGCCGGTTATTATTGGGGTTTAGTTGGTTTTCATTAAATCTATTATGTCATTTTGACGTTTTTAATTAATATTGAAACAGTTCCGTTTTCATTTGCAACAAATTCAATTTTCTCAGAATTCCCATAAATATTAAGTGGAAGGTTGATTTCAATTCCATCATCTGTTTTTAATTTCTGAATCTTAAATGGTTTTCTTTGTGCTGTTTTTTTACTAATAGGCACTTCGGTTTCTTGAATTCCTGAGTCAATCATACTGTTTATGAATTCAGTTTTTAATTCGGGCTCTTCAAAGAAAATATCTTCTGCAATATTTCCAATATTAATAGTCATAGTTTCTTCAATATTTTCGGCAATTGCTTTAATGATTTCAACCGATTTTGTTGAGTTTTCATCAAAATGTTTTTTTGAAAATTGTTCCGTTGTTTCGACAATTGCGTCCACTTTTTCTTTTTCAGACATTTTTGAGTTACATTTCAAGAATATTTCAGAAAAATAATTAATTTTTTCAGAATTTACATAATATTTCTTTTCAATTAATTTTAAAGATAAATCTGTGAAATTTACAAAAAAGCATTCATCTATTTTTTGGGATTTAGATGGAAAAATTTGCTGTTCTTTAATTATTGCTTCTACTTTCACTCCATTAATTATGTCATGATAATACGACATGTTATATTTGAGTTTCAGCATACAAAAGTAAGCATCCTCATTTTTTTCAAATGTACAAAAAACTACATCGCCTTTTGGTATATTTTTATTTTCTTTCATTATTTTAAAGAGAGATGATGCAAAATCAGTAGTTACCTGGACAAAATTATTAATGTCATCTTTCAAATTTTGACAACCTGCCAATACGTCACTTTCTGAATTAAATTCCGAATGTTTGATTGAAGTATCATTCATTGCTTTAACAATATGATTATTTAGATAATTTTCAATTTTTTTATTCTCTTGGTGTGGTTTTTCTGAAAATATTATTTTCTCAGAAGTTGCCTCGAAAACATGAATTATATAATTTTTAATCTCTATTTGATCGCTCATTAACTTATCCTCACAATACTGCACCAGCAACAGATATTTTAAAAATTTGGTATAAATTATAGATGAAACACTTTGTCTCTATTAATGCATGAACAATTAAAACAAAGTAAACAGATATTAAAATAATAAATATTACTTTGATTTGAATTTCAAATTCAATCGGATATAAAATTTGAATATTTTGCATTAGAAATAATAAAATTAAATTTAATGCAATAAATATTAAAAAATATAACATTAAGCCATAGAATTGTCTTGTAAATGCTAAATATATAGATTTATAATCTTGATCCTTTGAATCTATGGGGTAAAGTAAATATCTTAAAGACCGACCATTAATTATTGAAATGAACAAGGCACTAACAGTAAAAATAGTGGCAAATAATACTAAAATTATGCTATTTGATAACTCAATAAGTGAAAATATGGCCTTATTCAAATCCGAAACAAACCAAAAAATAATTCCAGAACATGTAAATGAAACAAATAATAGTAAAATATGCTGTTTCCCATCATCTGTTTTACAATTTGGAATTAATTCTCTCATCGAATTTTTAAAAACATCTTTTGAAGACTTCTCTTCTAAGATGGGTTTTAAATAATTTCGAAGTTCATCTTGGTTTGACATGCCGTTTCCTTAGTTATTTTTTGTTTTCTTTTGTTAATAAATCTAATTCATTCTTTGATTTTTGATACAATTTTAAATTTTCTGGATCATTGTATTCGAATTCTTCTCTATCTCCAATGATATTGATAATTTCGGAGTATTTGTCCTCATTTTCATGATCTAGGGGGATGTCAAAATTTGCACCAATTTTATTATTATCTAATGTTTGTTTCACCCCATCGGTACTAACATAATCGACTCTAACATAAGCAGAATCATGCATGTTGTCTGCTAAAATCCCAACCGCCTCAATATTTTTTGGGGACAAAAATTCTGTTATAACTTTCTTTGACCCTAAGTCATCTTTTTCTTTAATTAAGTGATCAAAAATATTATCAAATGAAATATTTCCATTTGGTGTAAAATTTTTAATTGTTAATTTTGTAATTTTTTCAACATCTATTAGATTGTCTTGTATTGCTCCTTTATATGGAATATTTATTATATCAACAAAGGCCTCTGGCAAAGGATCTAATATATTTGCATCTGATTTAAGATTGTTATTATGAATACTTATTTTTCGATTTTCATTTCTTCTATATGTGTTTATGACATAACGAATAGTTGCATTAAATGATTTTACATCAGGGCTCTCTGGTTGATTTTTTACAAGAATCATTCGGTGATTTCTTAAAAAGACTAAAAACATTGAGTATGGAGAGTGTTTTAATTTTTTATTTACTTCAATCAACTCATTATTTTTATCTCTTTCAGATTTAGCTTGAATTACAGCGTCTTTGATAAGCATCCCAACTAGAATATATTCATTCCCATATTTTTTAATCGAACAATCCGAAATTTGGTATCTGTTTTCTTGAACTTTTCGGTATATTGTTGAGTCTTGGAGTGCAGGAACTACTATATCTTTCAAATGAATTAACAACGGTTCATGCTGGAGACCAAATGTAATATTAAAATTTGCTAAATAAGCTTTTTTCATTTCTTTTGCCATTTTATATCACTCTATAAATTTCAAAATTTATGTACCGTTCTTATATAAATATTAACAAATATGAAAGATGTTATAAATATTTCCGCAAAATAGTTGTTGTTCCTCTCGCATCCTCACTTCCCATTATCGCCGACACAACAGCAACCCCGTCAATCCTTAAACCGGACAATAAAGAAATAGTCTCCAAATTAATCCCCCCAATCGCCACCACAGGAATAGAAACCGCCTCTCTTATCTCCTTAAAAATCTCTAACGAAACCCCAACAGCCTCCGGCTTTGTCCCCGTCTTAAAAGCAACAACGCCCAAATAATCCGCCCCTTCCTTCTCAGCCAAAACCGCTTCTTCAACCGACCCCGCAGAAACCCCGAGAATCTTATCCGGCCCCAACAACCGTCTGCAAACAGAAACCGGCAAATCATCCTGGCCGATATGCAACCCATCGCAATCAACAGCCAACGCAATATCCAACCGGTCATTTATCAAAAAAGGAACCTTGCGCCCACTGACGCTGCGCATTTTTTTAAGCAAACCGGAAACTTCAACCGCGCGATTGTAAAATTCTAAAGAAGAGGCATCTTTTTCTCTCAGCTGAACGATTGAAACACCGCCGAGAACGGCTTGTTCGATTTGATGCAGAAATTTGTCGGGCGGACAGAAAGAACGGTCGGTGACGAGATAAAGAGAATAATCCGTTTTTGATTTTTGAACCGAATACTGCGCTTTTTCTTCCATCATAATCACTGCTTTTAGATGTTATACTAATCTCTTTTTTCAATTCCTGTTATTTCGGCTGCTTCTGCTCCGGCAGATACGGAAGCGGCATCGTATTTACAAGCAGCGGACTGTTGACATATTTGGCACGCTCCAGCAGCAATTCTCTGCCCGCTTGTGTCAGCGCAATCAGAGGGACGGCTGTTCCGACTTGCAGCAGCGGTTTAACTTCGCGCAGACAGCGGGAGGCGCAAAGTGTGATAATGTCGGTATTTTCTGCCATTATTTTCGATTCGTTTCTTGTAAGTCCGGTTGTATGGACGCCGATTATTAAAAAAGAGACATCTGAATTTCCTTCGATTTTTTCAAGCTTTCGGATTTCAGCGGCGGTTTCTGCTTTTGCGGTTGTCACTGCAATTTTTTTAAATCCGAGTTCAATCGCTTTTTTTGCGCCGGCAAGCGGGTCAATGACGGCGCTTTTTTCATCCAATACAACGCCGTTTCTGTCTTTTATTTTTTGAATCGTTTCGGGAATCGGCGATGTTTCAACAAGCCCTGACATGCGGGCACCCATTCCTTGAACTAGAGACGGATTATTTGTAATCACAGTTCCGGCGCCGTCACAAACACTGACGGACGCATCAATAATTCCATGCTGAAGTCCTGACATCATTGTTTCGGATGCGCCGAACCCGACAAAATCTTCAAAATCATCAAGAAGGCGGTTTGGCGTGAAAAGTCCGAAAGTTTGAATCCGAAATTCCATGTTTTCCTTAATCTTTTCAGGCGTTATTTCTTTCATCCCGCGCGCTTTTTCAAAAAGAGGGCACCAGGAAATTTCAGGTTCCGAAACCTCAATCACTTGCCCATTTTCAACAACAACGCGGGCGTTGCCCACCATTTCCATGACATGACGCATAATCTCACCAATTTATTTTATTTGTTTTTATTTTGTTCTTCTATGTTTTACGAATTAAAAATATTGTCCTTTCATTTGAAGAAAATTGAAAAAATGGGGGTGGGTTTCGTTGATTTTTTAAACTTGTGCGGTTTGCGCGTGCGGT
>JAJDHP010000047.1 GCA_030266245.1 Methanimicrococcus sp. OttesenSCG-928-J09 | reverse complement strand
ACAATAAGGTAGCAAACTGAAACGGTAACAATAAGGTAGCAAACTGTAACGGCAGCAGTAAGGTAGCCGTGCCAAATTAGTTTTGCGTGGGCAGGTGCACATAATAAAAAAAATATGAAAATCGTCTCATACTTTTATTATTTTGTAAAATTTGTATCGCTCGCGCGCGCAGATTGCCGGAAGCAAACAATGGAGGCAGCAGCAGTCAAACAGAAGCGGCAAAGCAGCAAAATAAAAACCATCTGAAAAATGTATCATTCGCTTCAAAAAAACATGAGATATACCTAAAAGGGTATAATATTCCAAAGAAGCGGAAAAGATATGCAATATCCCACAGGAATAATCCCGAAGAGGTATAAATGAAACCATATTATTAATATCATTGCAAATTAATAGAGAAATAACCCCAGAAGGGTATAATTTTAAATAAATTAGACCTCATAAGGTATAATCATGAATAAAGAGAAACATTTAACACTTTCCGAATATGTCAAAATCGAACGGAAAAAAGCGAATCTGACACAACTGGAGCTGTCTAAAAAAGCGGGAGTCGGGCTTCGCTTCATCAGAGAGATGGAACAGGGAAAAGAGACGCTTAGAATGGATAAAGTGAATCAGGTTTTGTTTTTATTCAGCAGTGAACTTGGCGTTGTTCCACTGAATGAGGAGTAAAAAAGAATGAAACAAGCTGAGATTTTTGCCTCTGATTTGCCGGCAGGTATTTTAACGGAGAATGAAGACGGATTTTTATTTCAATATCATGACGAATATCTTCAAAATGAAAAAGCGGAGCCGATTAGTTTAACATTGCCGCTTCAGAAGATGCCGTTTAAAAATGATAGTTTGTTCCCTTTTTTTGACGGGCTGATTCCGGAAGGTTGGCTTTTAGATATTGCAGAAACAAATTGGAAAATTTCAAGCCGTGACAGAATGTCGCTGCTGCTGGCATGCTGCCGAAACTGCATCGGTACAGTCAGCGTCATTCCGATTGAAAATAATAAAGAAGAGGAATGAATATGAAAAAATGTCTATTCTGTTATAAAGAATTGGATCCGTCCGACGATGATGAAGATTATCATTCCGCTTGTTCTAAAAAAATATTCGGAACTGTCAGTCCGCCGATACTCCCATACACGAGAGAACAAATTAATGAACTGGCATTTGACGTCATCCGTTCGCAAACTGCACTTACAGGAGTTCAGCCGAAACTTTCTTTAGACATTCATAGAGAGAAAAATAATAAAGAAGAAAAAACAGGAAGTTTCAGTCCGTCTTTGAAAAAAACACAGCGATTTACAATTGTTGGTCTTTGGGGGAGATATATTTTAAAACCGCAATCGGAACAATACAAAAATCTGCCGGAATTAGAAGATGTGACAATGCACTTAGCAGAATTGTCAAAGATTAAAGTGGTTCCGCATTCCCTTATCCGTTTTGCTGACGGCGAATTATGCTATATCACAAAAAGAATTGATAGGGATGAGAAAGGGAATAAATTCTATATGGAAGACATGTGTCAGCTGACAGAACGGATGACGGAACATAAATACAAAGGTTCTTATGAACAAATTCAAAAGGTCATTCAGCAGCATTCTCAAAAACCGAATTTAGACACGATCAGCTTTTGCGAGCAATTGATTTTTTGCTGGCTGACCGGAAATGCAGATATGCATTTGAAAAATTTCTCATTGATAAAAGACAGTTCAAATGAATACAGACTTTCCCCCGCTTATGATATGCTGGCGACAATATTAGCGATTCCGGAGGATTCGGAAGAAACTGCTCTTATGTTAAGCGGAAAGAAAAGAAAAATCAGTAAAGAAGATTTTGAAAAAATGTTTGAGACAATGAAAGTTGATCAAAAATACCGCCAATCCATCTATAAAAATTTCAGAAAAACAATTCCCTCTTGGTTTGATTTGATCGACCGAAGTTTCCTTCCCGATGAAATGAAAGAAAAATATAAGGCGCTTGTTAAGGAAAGAAGTGAAAAAATGGAATTGATGTGAAAAAAATAATTTAGAAGTTGAAGAAAGATATGGAAATAAAAATATTTCAGGTTCTTTGATACCCATAATTTTTTGATGCATTCTTAATTGCTTCTTCAATCCATATTTGAATATTATCTTCAATGTAAGAATATACATCTTGGCTGTTAAC
Source organism: Methanimicrococcus sp. OttesenSCG-928-J09 (assembly GCA_030266245.1). Lineage (GTDB taxonomy): Archaea > Halobacteriota > Methanosarcinia > Methanosarcinales > Methanosarcinaceae > Methanimicrococcus. Next base: position 6,328 of record JAJDHP010000047.1, on the reverse strand, counting down.
ATAATTAGGAGGGCAATAACAGGGTATTAATTCGTCTAATTCTTTCCCAAAAAACATCCCATAAATAAAATCATCTAAATTATCCCTATCATGCAAAACATCATTTGAAATAAAAAAATTACAAAATGGGTTTTTCCCGCGAGAACACGTCTTTTGTTTGGAGTCTTTAAGCCCATGAATATAAATTCCAAATAATCCTTTTTGTGTTAAGATTGATCTTTTAATTTCATAATTAATCCATTTTCTATCAGCTGTATGTTCCCCAACAAGTACAACGGTACAAGAACATTGAGATATTTGAGAATCAATCCATTGTTTAATTTCATTATCTGTTTTTCTTTTAACTTCCTCCCATTTATTGTCTGTAAATGTTTGTGTCCCATCAACAATTCCAATATTTCGAATCTGTGAAACTCTCCATGAATCAGAACCATAATGAAAACTGAAAAAAACTTTTCTTTTTTTTATCATAATGTACAACCTAAAATAATATAGATAGCTGAAACTGCCATCACTATAAGGAAAAGTGGAATATAAAAAAATATTTCAGATTTAGAGAAAAAACAATTAAAGAAAAACAATTTTGAACTATCTTCAATATCAATACAGACTTTATGATAGTCCATATTAAAATCAATTTCATCTCCAGTTTTTATTTTTCTTGCATAATTGTAAAGTTCTCGATATTTTCTTTCAAGTTGCAAGTAATAAGAATCCAAAATCCAAAAGAAGATAATAGGAATTAAAGCAACAAAAAAATATTGAAAATTAGGCATTCGACTTGCAAATACAAATATACCTGAAACTAAAGCAACTGTTCCAGCCTTCAAAGCAAAAGAATTTGAAGCCATTCGGTTTATTATTGCTTGAATCATTTCAAGATATTTAATTTGATTATGTTTTTCACTCATTTCAATCTTACCATTTTGGAGAACTATTGCTTTTCCGAAGTGGAGTGCTAGTATCATAATTATTAGTTTTTCTCCGTTCAAATGCTGTTTGAACTAAGTTCTTTAAAACCATAGGATTTGAACTAATAGTATTCCAGTTTACAACACAAATAGGAACACCTTTTACAAAATTATCAATTAACCTTGCAGGCATATAGGGAAAGCAACTTCAAAATCTTTTCTTGTAGAAAGAGAACCACAATTATCATATGTCCAAATAAGACTTTGTTCGTATCTATCAGTTGCTCGACATTTTTGGTTAATGGTTGGTAAATTTACAACTAAAATACCAGATTGAATGCCATCACCAATATCGCTCATACTTCCATGAATTTCCCAATCCACATGTTTTCGTCCAGAAGTGTTTTTACCAACAAGAATAATAGTTACAGTTGAATCTTTCAAATATTCTTTTCTTATAATTCTTCGAATTTGATCATCAGTTAATCCTTCATCCTTAATATCATCGGGATTCACAGACCAATCGACAAAAAGACCAACTTGATTTGAAAGTCGTTGTAATTCATCTTTATAAAATTGGTCGTCAGCGTGATAATAACTAATGAAAACTTTATGCATATTTGTCAAAAAAGTCACCGATTCAAGAAAGTTTAGAATGTATATATCAATTTCGAAAAATAATAAAAAAGACATTTCCAAAAAGATGAGAAAAGAGAAAATTATTCTTCCTTTTTCTCATTTTCAGGAACAAAATCATCCATTTTACTCTGTTTTTCACAATAGCATTTTTCGCCGGGAATCGGTACCGGATACATTTCGGTAATACATCCCAGACAAAGTTTGCTTTTGTCAATGCCGATTGCTTTGACAAGTCCGTCGGCGCTGAGATAGCCGATTGTATCGGCGTTGACGGCGGCGCAGATGCCTTCGATTGTTTTGTGCGTTGCAATCAGCTCGGCACGGGTCGGCATGTCAATTCCGAGGTAGCAGGGACCGACAATCGGAGGACTTGCAACGCGAAGATGCACTTCTTTGGCGCCGGCATCTTTTATCATGTCAACAATTCTGCGGGAAGTTGTGCCGCGGACAACGCTGTCATCAACGAGAACAACGCTTTTGTCTTTGAGGTTTTCGCCGATGGTGTTCATTTTAAGACGAACGGCCATTTCACGCATATCCTGATGAGGAAGGATAAAAGTTCTGCCGATGTATCTGTTTTTCATCAAGCCTTCTAAATATTTAATTTGAGATTCGCGGGAATAACCGATGGCGGCAGCGATACCGGAGTCGGGAACGGGAGACACAATTTCTGCGTCAGCCGGATGTTCGCGCGCTAATTCATTTCCGATTCTTTCACGAGCGGCGTAAACAAGCTGACCGTCAATGATTGAGTCGGGGCGGGCGAGATAAATATATTCAAAAACGCAGTGAGCGGCAAAGCTGCCGTCTGCTGTCATTATGCTTTCAACTTCGCCGGTTTTCTTAAAGACCATAATTTCGCCGGGGCGGAGGTCGCGGACAAGTTTTCCTTTGATTGTGTCAAGCGCGACGCTTTCGGAAACAACGGCGTAACCGCCTTCAATTTCGCCGTAAACGATTGGTTTGTTGCCGATTGGGTCGCGGATCGCATAAAGGTCACCGTTAATCATAATTGCCAAAGCGTAAGAGCCGATTATGCGCTTCATGACTGATTTTAAAGCGTCAACGGGTTCTTGTTTTAAAAGTTCCTTAACGAGAAGAAGACCGATTATTTCGGCATCGAGATCGGTTGTAAAAATGCGTCCTTCGGACTCGAGTTCATCTTTGAGTTCTGCGCTGTTGACTAAATTGCCGTTATGAGAAATAGCGATTGTGCCGCCTTTGAAATTTAAGACGAACGGCTGGCAATTTTCGATGTTTTGCGTTCCGAATGTTGCGTTGCGGACATGACCAATACCGACATAGCCCACAATGTCTTGAATTTTCTCACGGGAATACGCTTCTGAAACCAATCCCATGCTTTTAATTGAACGTGATTTTGAGCCGTCAAAAACGACAATGCCTGTCGAATCCTGGCCGCGGTGCTGAAGCGCGTAAAGCGCGTAATAGAGCTTAAAAGCAACGATATTTGTCGGCGGCGCCGGGTCATGAATAATGACACCTGCAACACCACATTCTTCTTTCAAATTTATCACCCGTTTGTAAATATGAATTTTATGAATTGCATTTAATGTATTTATTTAAATTTCAGCTTTTTATGAATAATTAGCGGTTAAAAACGATACACGATTTTGTTCATTTTCAATAAAAGCGGCCACAGTTAGCGCATAAAATTGAAAAATACAAAATCTTGCGGTATTTTGACTGAAATGTATTAACAGACAAGCCGTTCACGATATTTGAATAAATCGATCGGTGTGACATTATTAATACAAATGATAATGTAAACAAAAAAGAATAATCTGTGGTTATATTTTAAGTTAATTTTCATTAATGTTCATATTAAAAAACGAATAAATGAGGCTCGATTTGTCATTATTGGAGGTAAAGCGGCAAAGAAAAAAATGAGATGATTTGAAAAACCGATTGGAAAAGGCGAAATATGAAAAATGATGAATTTGAAAAGATAAATGACAAATTATGGATGAAAACTGAAAAAGATTGAAAATAAGCCGGAATTTTTTACGGGTTTTTGCAGATTTTTTATTCTTAACTTTTGACCTATACTACCTATACTGTTTACATACTGCTTGCACGCCAACGCTGCGCCCGTACAGCCTGCTTGACCCAAAATAATTGTAAAAACGGCCCTCTGTTTTAAGATTTGACAAAAAATTGACCAAATGTTTTGAGAAATGATTAAAAATTGTGTCAATCGCGCGCGCGGCGCTGACGCTCAAAAAACAAAAACAAAAAGAATCATAAACAAAAAAATGACCGGAAGATAAAAAAAGAAAATGATAAGAAAAAGAAAAACGGGATTAAGAGTCACCGTTTAACTTGGATTTTCTGACCCATTTGTAGTCTCTTAATTTGGCAGATCTTCCGAATCCGCAAGCAACACACTGCTTGGTGTGGATGTTGAAAGAAGTGCTGCCGCATCTTCTGCATTTCATATGTGTGCGTTTTTGTCTCTGACCCATTGAGGGCGTTCCTTTAACCATGCTTCTTCACCTTTGTTAAATAAATAGTTTAAATAGTAAATTAAAGATTAGATTGATTTGAATGAGTTGATAAACAGGATTAATGATATAAAATCATCGGCTGAAACACGTCAAATCTAACAGCTCAAGGAGATAAATCTCAAAGCTATCAGGGGACCGTCAGCGAAAAATTGAATAAAAAAGATCGGCTGCGCCGAAAATTTAATCAATTCGTAATTAATTTTAAATTATTATTCGCTTAATCAGGGAGACACGTAAACAATATTGTCCCCTCTGACAACAAGACTGGAATATTTTCTGACGCTGACGCCGTCTTTTAATTCTTCCGCATTGTCGAGGACGAGATTCATGTGAATGTCGTAGCCTTTCAATTCTCCTCTGAATTCACGACCGCCTTTTAAGCGTGCAATAACCGGCTTGTTCAAAGCCTCATTTAAAATGTCAAGAGGTCTGTTCGTCATAAGTATTACCTGTAATGTTTGCGTCGGCGCAAAAGCGCGCCGCATATTAATTATATCCATTAACTAAATTATCAATGAGACTGTTACCATTTAAAACCCGCATATCTTTCAAAAGACAGCGGACTGTAATTCATTTAAGAACTGAATTATGATATTTAAACATATCTGTTTTAATAAAGCTGAAAAGCTTTTCGGCATATATCATCCGATTTAAATTCAAATTCTTATCAATCTCATTCAAATGCTTTGAGTTTCTAAACGGAAGAAACATAAAACATCTTAGTATCACTATACCCTATAATGAATAAAAATATTATCTTTGTATTATTTTTGAGGAGTGAATTTTTTGGAAAAAAAAGGTAAATGTATCCAAAAGAAATGCGTTATGACGATTGCCGGAAGCGACTCGGGCGGCGGCGCGGGCATCGAAGCGGATTTGAAAACATTTTCGGCGCTCGGGGTTCATGGAACTTGTGTGATTGCATCCGTCACATCTCAAAATACAAGAGGTGTTCAGGCTGTTTATGACATTCCTATTGATGTAATCGGAAATCAAATCGATTCAATCTGTACGGATATGAATATTTCATTTGCTAAAACGGGAATGCTTTCCTCTCCCGAAATTGTTGAATTTGTCGCTAAAAAAGCTGCCCAATATGGAATTAATTTAATTGTCGACCCGGTGATGGCGGCTGAAGCCGGCGGCGAACTGCTTAGAAAAGAAGCTGTTGAAATGATGGCTGAGGCATTGCTGCCTGTCTCCTTTGCTGTTACGCCCAATATTTTTGAAGCGGAAATTCTTTCGGGAATGAAAATAAAAAATGCTGAAGATGCGAAAACCGCTGCCGTTAAAATTGCCGAAACGGGCGTCAAATATGTTATTGTGACCGGCGGTCATTTGGATGCCGAAGATATTGTTTATGACGCTGCCAATCGGGAATTCACACTTTTATCGGGAACTTTTGTCAAAGGCGGCACGCACGGGACAGGATGCACATATTCTTCCGCGCTTGTTTCTTATTTGGCACGAGGCTATACTTTTGAACAAGCCTGCCAATTCGCTAAAAAATTCGTAGTTGATGCGATTCTTTTTTCAGAAAATATCGGATCCGGCGTTGCGCCTGTCAACCCCGGCGGCTCTGTGGTTTATCATTTTGAGCGCGCGGCAGTTATTGAAAACATATCTGCGGCATGGGAAATTTTGAAAAGGGATAACATTTTCCCCTTCTTGATTCCGGAAGTCGGTACCAATATTGCAATGACGCTGCCCGATATTTTCAAAGAATCGATAATGGAAGAATATTATGCAGCAGGAGTCCAGCCGGTGCGGCAAATAGAATCAATTGATAAATTGGACAAGATATCAGGCGCCGACGCTTTCGGTTCATTTTATTCTGAGGCGGCCGCGTTTCCCGGAAGAATTCACAAAGTAAAAGATAAAACAGGTACAAAATTGGCCGCCGAATCTCTTGGTTTCCCGTCTTTCGGCGCGGGTTATAATTTGGCGAAAGTCATTAAATCGGCTCAGGAATTTGATGAAACAATTCGCGCCTGTATCAATTTAAAATATACGGATAAAAATATCAAATACTGCGAATCCGCCGGCTTTTCCGCTTATTCATTTAACCGTGACGATGAACCGCCCGGCTGCGATGACAGCAAAGAATGGGGAACGACATTGATAATTCAAGAAAACGGTGAAACGGTTCCCGACATAATTTATGAAAACGGCGGTTTTTGTAAGGAAGGTATAATCCGAGTTCTTGGAACAGATGCGATTGATGCTGCAAATAAGATCATTATGATTTGTGAC
>JAJDHP010000046.1 GCA_030266245.1 Methanimicrococcus sp. OttesenSCG-928-J09 | reverse complement strand
TATTACCTCAGAATGAGAGGAATCCTACTACATCACAAGGAGTATATAAGTATTTTGCTAAACCGTTTGGAACGTAGAAATCGAATAAAAAATGAATTATTAAAAAACTGGAAAAATCGGCATAATTTTTCAAGAAAAAGAGCAGTTGAAGAAACATATAAATAACAGAACAAAACTAATATTTCTGATTACTATGTTTGAACAAACTAATGCGGGGAGTCGTTTTTTACGCTCCAGAACAAGAAAAACAGAACTCGAACAGAACAATAACTATTTTTGATACAACCCTTCGGGACGGTGAACAAACCCCCGGAGTCACAATTCCGTTTGACAGGAAAATTGAGATCGCTTCTCAACTGGATAAACTCGGTGTCGATGCAATCGAAGCCGGTTTCCCGATTTCTTCTCCCGGTGACAAGGAGTCCGTCAAAAAAATTGCAGAACTCGGTTTGAATGCCGATGTTTGCGGTTTGGCGCGATCCGTCATTAAAGATATTGACGCCTGTATTGACTGTAATGTCGATATGGTTCACGTTTTTATTCCGACATCCGATGTCCAGAGAGAATACACAATCAAAAAGACACGGGAAGAAGCTCTTAACTCGGCAGTTGAAATGGTTGAATACATCAAAAGCCACGGCTTCAAATGTATGTTTTCACCGATGGACGCCACCCGAACGGATTTTGATTATCTGGTTGAAATCATCAAAGCCGTCAAATCTGCCGGCTGCGACATCGTAAACGTACCCGATACGGTCGGTGTGATGGTGCCTTCGTCAGCATACGAATTGATTTATAATCTGAAGAAAAATGTTGACATGAAATACGACATGCATTGCCACAACGATTTTGGACTGGCCAATGCAAACAGTATTACCGCAGTGGAAGCAGGTGCCGACCAGGTGCAGGTCACCGTTAACGGCATCGGCGAACGTGCCGGCAACGCATCCCTGGCAGAAGTCGTCATGGCACTCACATCCATTTACGGTTTTAAAACCAACATCAAAACAGAATATTTGACAGAAACTTCCAAAATGGTTGAAAAATATTCAGGCATCAAAATGCCGCCGATGCTTCCGGTTTGCGGTGACAATGCTTTTTCACATGAATCAGGAATTCATTCCCAAGGCGTTTTGGCAAAATCCGATACGTTTGAGCCCGGCGTTATGACACCCGAAATGGTCGGACAAAAACGCCGCATCGTTCTCGGAAAACATGCCGGGAGACATGCTGTTTTGCAGAATTTGGAAAATGTCGGCATTCACCCGACAGAAGATCAACTGACAGAAATTCTAGCAAAAATCAAAGAAATCGGCGACCGCGGAAAACAAGTAACCGACGCTGATCTTTATGTTGTCGCTTCAATCGTTCTCGGCAAAAAAGGAATTGACGAAGCAATAAAACTCAAAGAAGTCTCCGTCATGACCGGAAATATAATGACGCCGACCGCAGTCATCCGCGCGGAAGTGAATGGCAAAGAAACAATTGCCGCCCAAACAGGTGTCGGACCGGTCGATGCTGCCTTGCGGGCTGCAGAAGATATCGTCGGCAACACCACATACAAAATCGAAGAATTTGCAATCGAAGCCATATCAGGCGGATCGGATTCTTTGGCGCGCGTCACAATTGTATTGGCAAACGAACGCGGCAACAGTGTAACAGCAAAATCAGCCAATGCAGACATTGTCATTGCTTCTGTTGAAGCATTGATTAACGCGATGAATGCACTTTCCGGAATGGATTGAAGATATTTGATAAGAGAGATTTGGTTTAAAATGAATTTATATTTTGAACTGAATTTCTAAACTTTTTTTCATTAATACTACTGTTGGTGTTTGCCGTAGCTATCCCACATCATTTTGTTTTGCAGTAGCGCTGCCGCGCGCGACTTGCCGCATTTTCAAATAAATCGAAAAAAGCAATCCGCCGTTTTAAAAAAAAATTAAGCGTTGAAAATGATTTCATTTTTATTCAAAATCATTTCAATTGCCGTTTGCACTATTTTTTGAATTTCATCAGAAGGAATACCGGTGACCGCCGACAAAATTTTTAAATTCGGAACCGACGCTGAACCTTCGCCCGCCGACGAAATAAAATCGTAAGTCGGTTCTTCTTCTGCCGTCGTTAAACTGATTTTATAAAGCGCGGCACCGGATTCCAAAAACAGTTTGATGTGACCTAAAAAGTCAGGACTTTTCGCTAAAACCGCTTCTCGGAGTTGAGACATAATTTCACGAACAATCGACTCTAACTCTGAATCAGAGAATTTCTTCAAACTGTTTTCTTCCAACAGATATTCAGTTGAAAATGAGCCGACACCCGACGCTTCGATTGAATTATCCTTTGATTTTGGATTTCCGCCGGCCATCAAAAGACTGCCGTCGCCGGCAATAACTTTTTTAAGCTTGGCAAGATGCTCGGCCGTATCAGTATTGCGTTCTAAAATGTCAATCAAATGCGCCAAACTTTCAGGATTTTTAGAAGACAACGTAATGATTTCCGCTTTCGGATTAATCTGCTGAACCGCCGACTCAATCACCGGCAGCATAGACGAATCAATCAGATCAGATTTGCTGACTGCGATGACTTCCGCCTGCGCCAGCTGCTGTGCCGCAAAATTTTTAATTTCTTTTAAAATCTGCTTAAAACGGCTGCCGTCAAAAAGCGTCAGAAGAGGCGCCATGTCGTAATCCATCGGCAGATTCATCAGCATAACTTCATCACGAATCGCACCCGGGTAAGCGACACCGGTTGATTCAATAATAATAATATCCGGATTGAAATTTTCAATCATCAGCAAAAGCGTAGAGCGAAGAGACATTTTCAAACTGCAGCAAATGCAGCCGGAAGTAATCTCCTTCGTCTCCAGCCCGTATTGAGAAATAATATCGCCGTCAATACCGATTTCACCGATTTCATTGACAATAATGCCGACCGATTTCCCGAGCGAGGAATAATAAGTGCCGAGGCGGATGAGAGCAGTCGTTTTACCGCTGCCCAGAAATCCGCCGACAACAATTATTTTCAAAAGAAAAACACCGCCGTTCACTCAGTTTCAGCTTCGACCGTACTGCCCGAAACCGGATCTTCAACAACCAGATTTTCCCAGCTGTACGGCTGCGGCATGAAGCGCAGACATTTTTTACAGTTAGAGCCGTCGCACAAATCAGATCTGATTTTAACAGCGCCGTCTTTGTAACTCATCGCGTGTGTCGGACACTCTCTGATTTTTTCAGCGCATTCGGCACAGTCAGGCATCGCGACAGAGAGGAAAGTGCCGGTCTGCTTAATCATTTCATACCCTTCGTCACCGAAAACAGGAATATCCCGCTCCACCAGTCTTTCAACCGTCGGATTTTCAATCGGGTCATCCAGCATGGGAAGTTCCTTTTTCTTCAAGAATTTTTTCAGCATCTTAAAGTCCATTCCTTCGCCCCAGTAACCCAATTCCAAAATATAAGCGTCTTTGAAAGCCTCGTCCGTTGCGAACATCACGTGCGTTCCGACAATCTGCGTGGCAATTTCCTGAAGCTCCTTCAAACGGTCATCCGAAAGCAAAATTTCGCGCGCCGTTTTCAGGGATGTGTTGCCGATCTGCGTTAAAACTTCCGCGTTATACGGATTCATACCAATCTGCTGAGCCTTCTTAGCGTCCATATAAGTACCGGCAGCACCCGACATATGCGAAATTTTAATGTCTGCCATTTGGATTCCGGCAGCATGACAGAGCGTAATGTGACCCGCACGCAGCGCACCAATTGCATTTCCTGCTTCTTTGATGTCGTTTTCCGTAAACTCGACACCGTCCTGCAAGTGAATAATGCCGTCAGGCGTTTGTATTTTCGGCAATTTAATGAGACCGCTTTTCATACCTTCTTCCATCAAAGCGATAACGCCTGTTCCCGTAATTCCTTTCGCGCGAATCGGACCTTCTTCCAGAACAGACCCGTCCGTCGGATCAATCAGGTCGCCCTTCATTCTTTTCATTTCCTTATCGAGAACATAACAGCGAATATTGCTGCCTTCAAATTCAACATCGCTGATCGCATGCGGAGAAGCCAAAACACCGTCTTTAATTTCCTGCCCTTCCAAAGCAGGGCCGGCGGCAGCCGAACCGGTATAAATGACACCGTTTGCCTTCAGCGCCATTTCTGCATTTGTACCAAAGTCGGTTGCGATTGCAATTTCATCGCTGTCAAGCATGCCCGAATTAACAATCAAAGCCAGCGCGTCCGCGCCGATTTCGTGTTTAATCGCAGGCGGAATAATAACCGTGCAGTTCGGGAATTTTTCAAGACCGGAAACTTCATCGCTTTTTAAATATTTGGATTCGCGCTTTTGTTCCTGAATATTGAGTTTTTCGCGCTTGCGCTCGCCGGCATAAGCTAAATCATCAATCGGAATGCCTTGGAAAAGAGAAAGCTGAATCGGATTCCCGCAGACGGATAATCTGTGAAGATCTTCAGGCGCCACGCCCAATCTGTCAATCAGCACAAGAATCGCGTTAATCACCAATTTGTGCGCGTTTTCCAGACCGTAATTGATGGCAAAATCCATATGGTCCATCACATTCGCACCCGGAAGCGGGTTGCGCATTGTCACAACAGTTCTTTTAATTTCGCCTGATTCTAAATCCACTTTCTGTGACCTGAAACCGCTCGTTCCAAGGTCTACTGCAACACCTGTTTTCATTTTATTACACACCTTAAAATTTGAAAGTTTTTGTTTTTCTGCGAAACCGCAGCAATCGCGCATTTCCCATACAAATTAGAAATCAGCGCGCTTCAAGTAGTAGAAATAAACATCCGCAGCGGTAATCCGCAGTATACGGTACATTATATAATAAGCGCTATTACTTAATATTCTTTTCACTTAAAGCCGTAAATCATACCGGATTTATTTACAGCAGAAAATGCCGCCGCGCGCGAACGGCTCCGTTTTTTGAGATGAAGTAAAACCGCAATTTGATTTTTCATTCTTTTTTATTAGGGTCAGGTTTTAGTTTTGCAGTGGGAGGGCGATTTGCATTTAAAATCGCTTTGCGATTTTAGCGGCTGCCGCCGCTGTAACATTTCGGGTCAGCCGCCGCGCGCGAGCCGCATCAATTTTAAAAAGCAATAAAAGGAAAATTCAAGCACGTTTTTTTAATCAACCAAAAAAAGAACGGGTCCTTAAAACAACTCTGAGAACAGAATTTTAAAATCGGGTTAAATAAAAAAGAACCGATTATTTAATAATCAATTAATCCCATTTAAATAACAGACTTCGGGATAAAAGTAAACGAAGCAAAATGTGTGTGGAGGTTTGCGGTAAATGAATTCGTTAATTGAAACTGTTTTTTTTTCGGAAAAGCGAAAAGCTGTTTTAATTCTTCTTTTTGAAAAAGGTCCCTTGCCGATTGAAACCATCAAATCGGAATTAGATGAAACCTCTGTCTCAATTCTGCCTCAAATTAAAGTTTTGATTGACAATAATCTGATTATCCAAAATGACGGGATTTATCAGCTCACTCACCTCGGGGAAACCGTCGCCGAAAAAGTATCCCCATTTATAAAAAATCTTCAAGTTCTCGGTGTCGATCCTAAATTTTGGAGCGAACACGACACCAGCGAAATCCCGGAAAAACTGTTTAACCGGATTCAGGAAATCGGCGAATTTGAAATCATTGAAATCGATTTGCGCACAATTTATTATGAACCGAATTCAATCATTTATGAACATATCAAGAATGCTGATTCCATTAAGACTTTTATCACTTACTACGCGCCCGAATACGTTCCGATATATTACGAACGGCTGATGGCCGGCGCACCTGTTTCAATTACGACAAGCGACTACATTGTCAACATGGCCAAAGACTACAAAACCGAAATCAATAACCTGCTTCAGCTGGACAGAGCAGAACTGAATGTTTGTTCTGCCGATGTGAAAATCGCAGAAGTAACGGTAACGGATAAAATATTTCTGATGGTTTTGTATTCGACTGCCGGAAATCTGGACTACGACTTCCTGGCCGCCGAATCCCCAAGCGCCGTTCAATGGGGAAATGAATTGTACGATTATTTGAGAAGCCGCTCCATTAACAGAAAGGAAATATGAGGAGGAGAAAAAGATGAAAGATGAATCCATTTCCGATGTTCTTTTTTTCTCTGAAAAAAGAAGACAAATTCTCCTTTACCTCTTGGAAGGCCCGAAAACGATTGACGACATCAAAACATATTTGAATTCAAAATCAAGCCCGATTATGGTTCAAATCAGAATCCTGACGCGCAACTTTTTGATTCAGGAAAAGAACGGCGTTTTTTCATTAACACCGCTGGGCGAATACACCGTCAATGAAATGAAAGACATATTGGATATGTTCGCTGTTTTTGACAAGAATCCTGAATATTGGGGCGAAGCTGAACTGACAGCATTCCCGGCATACTTATTAAGCAGAATCGGCGAACTCGGAGATGTCGAACTGTGCTTCCCGGACAAAGCACATATTTTCGATCGCGCCCGCCCCGTTGAAAGAAGTTTAAAATCCGTTGAATCTTTGATTGAAATTTCATCCATATTCCGCCAGGAATATGTGACAACGTATGTCGATATCGCCGAAAAGGGAACCAGTATCGCATTTATTTTCACGCAAGAAGTGATTGACCGCCTTGAAAAAGAATTTCCGGAAAGTTATCAGAGATATAAATGTGAAAATGTCAGAATTTTCGTCTGCCCTGAAATCAAACTGGCTTCTTGTATGGTAACCGACAAAATCATTTCACTCGCACTGTTTACGAAAAGAGGAAATTTCTTCAATCACGATCTGATCAGCTACAACAGCAGTGCTCTTGTTTGGGGCACTGATTTGTTCCACCATTTCCGTTCTCTTTCCATGATTCACAATTTCCAAGATTAAGTTCAAGGATTGAAACATGAATATTCAATTTGAATGATTTATTTGAATGATCAAATTCGAATAAAAATGTGAATAATAAGATAAATATGAATAATAAGTTAGATGGAAATGTGAATTATAAGATGGGAATGAGCTGCAGAAACATTTGAGAGAGAAATGATTCAAACAGGCGGATGGAAAGTTTAAATTATATTTGATTCCTATCAAAATCTAATTAGATTCATTAGACTCTTATTACAGATTCTTATCAAAACCTAATTATAATCCTACAGATTCAAATGAACTGAGTATTCAGATTTATTCAATTTGATAATTTTTATTTCTGAAATTATTTTTCGGAGAAACTAAAATGCCAAAAGACACAAAATTACCTTATTTTGAAATCGGAGAGGCTCTGATTGGTACAGGCGCTGAACTTGCGCACGTTGATTTAATGATTGGTTCTAAAGACGGACCGGTCGGTCAAGCATTCGCAACCGGAATGACCCAGCTTTCTGCCGGTCACACACCGCTTTTGTCCGTTATCCGCCCGAACTTGCCGACAAAACCCTCCACTTTAATCGTCCCGAAAGTGACTTTAAAGAAAGGCGCTGACACATCAAAAATTTTCGGTCCGGCCCAGTCTGCTGTTGCAAAAGCTGTTGCAGACGCTGTTGAAGAAGGCATCATTCCGATGGAATTTGCCGACGATGTTGTTATCGTTGCCAGTGTTTTTATTTCTCCTGATGCTGAAGATTTCAGCAAAATTTACAGATTCAATTACGGCGCAACCAAATTAGCACTCAAAAGAGCTCTTGATAAATTCCCGAGCATGGACAAAGTTTTGGAAGAATCCAACAAATCCACTCACGCAATTATGGGATTCAAAGTTTCCAGACTTTTCAACCCGCCGTATCTCCAAGTTGCTTTTGACACAACAAGCCTTGAATTCGTTTTAAAAGCTGTCAAAGAACTTCCGCAGAACGACCACTTATTGATTGAAGCCGGAACACCGCTCATCAAACGCTTCGGCACTGATGTGATTTCAAAAATCAGAGAAGCAAGACCTGATGCATTCATCGTCGCCGACCTCAAAACGCTTGACACAGGCAACTTGGAAGCAAGAATGGTTGCTGACGCAGCCGGCGACGCTGTTGTTGTTTCCGCACTTGCGCCTGTTCCGACAATCGTTAAAGTGATTGAAGAAGCCCACAAAACCGGTATTTACGCAATCGTTGACACGCTCAACCTTGAAGATCCGGTTCCCTTGATTAAAGAATTAGTCAAACAGGGTGCAATCCCCGATGTCGTTGAACTCCACCGCGGTATTGATGTTGAAAACAACGAATACGCATGGGGCAGCATTGACGCAATCAAAGAAGTCAGCCCGAAAACCTTTATCGCAGTTGCAGGCGGCGTCAAACTTGACACAATCCCGCTCGCGCTCAAAGCCAAAGCTGACATTTTAGTCGTCGGACGTGCAATTACAGGTTCCAAAGACATCCGCGGAACTGCCGAGCAGTTTATTGCAAGAATCGGCAACCCTGAAATTGATCAGTTCAGAATTATGACTGACTTTTAAAAAAATCGATTTGTTTCAAGGCAGACTGAAGTCTGCCATCTTACTTTTTTTGTTCGCCGCCGTTCGCGTGAGCAGCACTATTTTTTGAAAATTAATTCAAACTGACATACGGTTTTTTCATACT
>JAJDHP010000045.1 GCA_030266245.1 Methanimicrococcus sp. OttesenSCG-928-J09 | reverse complement strand
TGTCTGCATGGTTTTGTGATATTTCAAAAGTTCACGGATTTCTTCGGGTGCACGTCCGGAACCCATGGAAATTCTGTGAATCCTGCCGGAACTGATAATTTTCGGATCATCACGTTCGGCGGCCGTCATTGAATCCATAATCACTTTGTAATACTTCATTTTCTCGCTTGTCGCATCCAAATCTTTATCGGAAAGCTTTGCGCCTCCGAGACCCATTGAACCGAGCGGAAGCATGCTCATTACCTGTTTGAGCGGACCCATTTTGTTCATCGCTTCCAACTGAGCGTACATATCATTTAAGGTGAATTTGCCTTTCATGATATTATCGACATCAAGCTCGGATTCTTTCATAGATTCCTGAACTTTTTCAAGCAATGACTGCAAGTCGCCCATACCGAGTAATCTGGAAATGAAACGATCAGTATCGAATTTTTCAAACGCATCCGGCGTTTCACCAGTACCGATGAACGCAATTGGGGCACCGGTTTCAGCGACTGCCGACAATGCACCGCCGCCTTTTGCTGTTCCGTCTAATTTGGTGATGATGATTCCTGTCACGCCGACGGCGTCGTTAAAGGCTTTGGCTTGCTGTCCGGCCAATTGACCGATAGCAGCATCGAGAACCAAAAACTTCTGACCGGGTTTGGCTTCTTCGTTGATGGCTTCCATTTCAGCAATCAAATCAGCTTCCAAAGCGTGGCGGCCGGCTGTGTCAATAATTTTGACATCATATTTTTCGATTTCTTTCATACCGCGCTTAACGATTCCGACTGCGTCTTTTTCGTTTTCTTCGCCGTAGAAATAGATATTCTGTTTTTCAGAAAGTGTCTTCAATTGCTGATAAGCGCCGGGACGGAAGTTGTCGGCACCGATAACGGCGACTTTCAAACCTTTCTTTTGGAAAAAGCGTGCCAGCTTGGCGACAGATGTTGTTTTACCGCTGCCCTGGAGACCGACCATCATAATGGTTTGAGGTTTGAGTTCGATTGTCGCGCCCTGACCCATAATGGCAACCATTTCTTCATACACAATTTTAACAACGTGTTCGCGCGGGTCGGAACCTTTTGCCGGCGCTTCTTTTAAAGATCTCTCTTTGATGCGCTTTGACATCTCCATAACCATTTTGACATTCACGTCAGATGTCAGAAGAGCGCGCTGAATGTCTTTGACCACTTCATTGACAATGTTTTCATCAATGCGGCCGGCGCCGATAAGTTTCTTAAGAGCGCCTTGGAGAGAATCTCCGAGTTTGTCCATAACCATAATTAAATTTCCTTTGTTTTTGAGTGATAATAAAGATGAATGTAAATGATGAATGAATTTGAATTGTTTTATTTTTTTAGGGATGAATGTTTTGAAGATTATATAGACTTTTTTACGGAGACAAAAATGAGATATTTGTTTCTGATTAGAAAAAATTTCGTTATAAACAGAGAAACAACATCTGAAGACATCTTGATATCTGTTTTAAGTAAAATTAATTTCAAGTTTATAGAAAAGATTATTAATTAAGAACTTCTTACGACATGAAATATCATAAAAAATTATGTTTTGAACATATGATTAGTTTAGTAAAAAACGAAATTCATTAAATGGGGAAAAATTGTGGAATTTAAACATTTCATCTTAAACTTATTTGCAGTTTTAATCATTTTTTCGGCTGTCTGTTCAATTGCTGCTGCTGAAGAAATTGCACTTGATATCAGTCAAGAAAATATTTTAATTAAGGTTATTGATTCAAACCGCATTCAGGTGACGGGAAAAAACTTTTTGGGAACGCCGATTGACAACTCTTGTAATATTAAGTCAACAAAAATAATTATTACCCAGTCTGATTTTGAATCACCCGTAACTGATTATTTTATTTCGGTTGATGGGAACAATATTGAAACCGTTTCTGCTGTCAATATTGTAATCGGCGGAATTAATATTGATCATTCGATTTTTGAAACGGTTAAAAATAATATATATGCCATTCCTGTCAAAAATGCGTCTCCCTTTGCTCTTTCCAATAATGCAAATGTTGCATTAACACTAAAAAATGAAAATATTTTAACAGCCGGAATGGAAAAAGTTGACACTGATACGGATTATGGATTCGGAAGAGCCGGATTGGAAGTTTCGAAAGGATCTCAAATTACAATTAACGCAGCAGAAACAGATGGAAAAATCGGGATGCTGACCGTAACAGGCGGAACTACCAGGTATTTCGGCGGCGGAGGTGCCGGAATCGGAGGCAGCGGCGCGGACTACATTACCGGTACAATTCCTGACAGCGGTCATATTATTATTGAAAATGGAAAGATAAAAGCAATCGGCGGAATGGGTTCATATTCTTACGGCGGCAAATCTTTGAAAAAATATTATACAGTCGGTAAAAGCGGATCCGGTGCCGGAATCGGAGGAGGGGGCGGTTACGGACTGAGAATTGAAAAGAGTGGAGAGGCTGCACAGCCCGGAGCTTCCGGAGGCAACGGTACTGTAACAATTTACGGCGGAGAAATTGAAACATTTGCCGGAAGTACAAGAAACACAAATATAATTTCTGAAGGATCAGGGACAGGCGCCGGAATCGGAGGAGGCGGAAGTGGAAGCGGAAAAGAAGTCAAAGGCGGCGATGGGACTGTCATCATTTATGATGGAAAAATTAATTCGGGAATCGGATTGAGTAATAAGAATTCCGACGGCGGTGTCGGAGCCGGAATCGGAGGAGGGGGCGGCGGAAATAATAATTCAACGAAACCCGATAAGGTTATAACCGGCGGTGGAACCGGTACCGTAACAATTTACGGCGGTCAAATAAAAGCACAATCATACGATGGATATAATGGCGGCGGAGGTGCTGCTATCGGCGGCGGAAGCGGTGCCAGATGGTCTCACGGAGGAGAAGGAATCATAGTAATTGAAAATGGAGAAATTTTGGCAATTGGCGGAGATGGAAGTTATGGCGGCGCAGGGGCAGCTATCGGTGGAGGCGGAAGCGGTGAACATGGAAATGGCGGCAACGGTGTTGTAACAATTAAAAACGGAACAATTAACGCTGTCGGCGGTCAAGGACTTCATGCAGGCGCAGGCGCTGCTATCGGTGGCGGCGGCAGTACTGGAAGTTCAAAAAACTCAAACAGTCCGACAAACGCAGGCGATGGAATTGTTACAATAGAAAATGGAACGATAATTGCAGTCGGCGGTTCAGTAAAAAGTATTTATGATATTTTGGCAACCGCAGCTGCAATTGGAGGAGGCGGAGGCGGCAGCTATTCCGGCGGATGTATCGGCGGGAACGGAGATGTTCTCATAAAAGACGGAACAATAACTGCAATCGCTGGAGACAGTTTTATAGTCAAACCTAGAACAGAAGAAATAACCAATATTAATGGCAATGTCGGCGCAGCAATCGGCGGTGGTGGCAGCGGTAAACTTGGCGATGGCGGCGACGGTCTTGTTACAATTTATAAAGGAAACATAACAGCTGTCGGCGGAATTATTGATGGTGAAATCATTGACGGCAAAATTGCCAGCGGTACCGAAAAACGCGGTGCTGCAATCGGCGGGGGCAGCGCATACAATGGAAAGGATGGCAAAGGCGGATTCGGTAAAGTGTTAATCGGAATCGGCAGCGAAGAAAATGAGATTGATATGGTTGTTGTCGGTCAGATTGGAAGCGGTAACGGAACGGGAACGCTTAAGGGAGAAACCGTTATTGAAAAAAACAGTGTCTTAATACTGAGCAGTAATGACAGTGCCGGGTATTCAACATTTAAAAACGAAAATGATCAATCAATTTATCCGGTCACTTTTGTTGTGATTGACGAAGAAAGCACGTTGGGGATGCCTGACGTTTCTGTAAAAACCGGTAACTTGTATACGATTAAAACAAGAGAAGATGCAAGCAGCCGATTGAAAACAATTACTGTAAATACTGACAGCGAGTCTGATTCCATTTTTACAGTGAGCGATGATGAATATTATATTGATTTGGAACAAAATGGAAAATATTTAGCAGACGGAACGGCAACTGTTTGGATTCCAACAGACTTGACGTCAGATGATGTCAGTTTCACAAAAACCGGCTATAAATTCAATTCAAAAGAAGAACTTGAAAACAATGCAGTTACAACCGGCGGTATCGGTGATTACATCCAAATTTCTCTCTTAAAAGAAGAAGAAAAGAAAGAAGAAGAAAAGACGAATGAAGAAAACAAAGACGGCAGTAATAAAATAAATAAAAACGGTCCGTCTTCGGCAGTCAGCAGTACCGAAATTGTGTATGAAAACATACAAGGTTATGGAAAAGAAGAACTGACACATATCATGGCAGAGATCATTATTGTACTTCTCTTCACATTGTCTTTTGCTGTTTTCAGCTACAGAAGATATCATGAAAAAGAAAAGGATGAATGAAAATCATTTTGCTGCCCTTTGAGGCAGCTCTCTTTTTTTGAATTCGCTTTGGATTGGATGTTGTTTCCGATTGGAAGCAGTTTTCCGTTTTGCGGTGGGAGGGAGGTGTTTGTTACCGCTTGGGGTCAGATGTTTACTGAAAAATCGCTCCGCGATTTTTAGCGGCTCCGCCGCAGTAATACGATAATATGGAACGTAAGAATGAAAATATGGAACGTAAGATCATATCGCCTGCGCCGCGCGCGAGTTGTTGCATTTTTTTTAATATGTAAAAATCAAACCCTGATTTTCTAAAAATGTATAATAACTGAGCCCGATTTTAAAAAATAAAAATTTACATTTTTGTTCATGAAAAACAAATTTATATCTAACCACTTTCTTTTTTTACTTGTTCATACAATATTCGATATTTATTTTCATTCGAATTATTACTCATTGTTTTAATCAAAATTAAAAAAAACCAAAATTAAAAATCAGGTGACTATTTTGAAATTAACCGGAACACAATCTATCGGCATTAAAGCGCCGATTGTTAAGGAAGGCGACGATTTAGCGGCAATTGTTACGGAATCTGTTCTCACGGCCGCAAAAGACGGCGGTTTTGAAATCGAAAACGGTGATGTTATCGGCGTCACGGAAGCGGTTGTTGCCAGAACGCAGGGCAATTACGCGACAATTGATCAGCTGGCCAAAGATGTCAGAACCAAATTTCCGGGCGGTGAGGCAGCTGTCATTTTCCCGATTTTGAGCCGCAACCGATTTGCGATTATGCTCAAAGGAATTTCAATGGGTCTTGATAAGGTTTATTTAATTCTCAGCTACCCAGGCGATGAAGTCGGTAATCAGATCGTAACTTGGGAACAAATTGACGAAGCCGGTGTCGATCCTTACAAAGATGTGATGACCGAATCTGAATTCAGAGAAAAATTCGGCGGAAAAACAACTCACCTTTGGACCGGTGTTGATTATATTGAATATTATAAGAGTCTCGGCGACAATATTGAAGTGATTTTTGCAAACCACTCGCGTGCCGCGCTTCAATTTACAAAACACATTTTAACAGCTGACATTCACACGCGTCACAGAACGAAAAAGACGCTCAAAGCCGCCGGCGCCGAAACGGTTTACGGTCTTGACGATTTGCTCAGCGCGCCTGTTGACGGCAGCGGTTTCAATCCTGATTACGGAATTCTCGGCGCCAATAAAGCAACGGAAGACAGAATCAAACTTTTCCCCAAAGACTGTGACATTTTTGTCAACGCTGTTCAAAAGCAAATCAAAGACAAAACAGGCAAATCTGTTGAAGTCATGGTTTACGGTGACGGCGCCTTCAAAGACCCTGTTGCCGGCATTTGGGAACTTGCTGACCCTGTCGTTTCTCCCGGATACACAAAAGGACTCGAAGGAACGCCGAACGAATTGAAACTCAAATATTTGGCCGACAACGAATTCAAAGACCTTGAAGGCGAAGAACTTCAAACAGCGCTTCGCGAAAGCATCAAAACTAAGCAGAATTTGTCCGGCAAAATGGAGTCACAGGGAACAACGCCCCGCAGATATGTTGATCTGCTCGGCAGCCTTTGTGATTTAACAAGCGGCAGCGGCGACAAAGGTACGCCGATCATTTTGATTAAAAACTATTTTGACAATTACGCAACCGAGTAATTGAATGAATGAATGATGAAACGAATCGGGCAATCGCTCGATTTCATTTTTTTATTTTTGTTTTCTTTTTATTCTTTTATGGTTTTTCTTTTGAGGGAACCCTGTTATTGCCGATGCAACTCTGAAGAAAATGCAAGTTGATTTTTGATATTTTCTGAAAAATGAGAAGTAAATTTCTGATCTTTTCTGAAAAATGCGGCAGCTCGCGCGCGGCGGCAGATGAATGCGTTTAATGTTCCGTTCTATTGTATTACAGCGGCGGAGCCGCTAAAAATCGCGAAGCGATTTTTCAGTAAACACCTGACCCCAAGCGGAAACAAACACCTCCCTCCCACTGCAAAACAGAAACCTGACTCCAAGCGGTAACAAACACCTCCCTCCCACTGCAAAACGGAAATCTGACTCCAATCGGAATAAACACCTGACCCCAAACGGCAGCAAACCCCGCTTTCTCGCTGACCATGAAAAAAAGATAAAAATAAAAAAAGATGAAAATATTTCAGGCGTTCAATAATTCTTTCAAATCTGAAAGCATTGTCGTGATGTCTTCTTTTGTGACATGGGGCATTAAAACAAATCTCAAAGCCGGCACGGTTTTTGTTGCTGAAACATTCCAACCGTATTTTTCAAGAAGCTGAGCCCGGATTTTTTCTGTTTTCTCTTGGTCGGCCGCCTTATTTTTTCCGTCTCCGACGCTGACGGTGATGATATTGATTTTGGGCTTGATGTAAGGCTGAAGATCGATTTTTTTGAGTTCATTTTGGAAATGGTTTGTCAATTCCATGCAGTAGGCTACATTTTTCCGATATCCTTCGGCGCCGAGATGTTTCATGACGGCGTAAGTTGCCGCGACCGATGAGCCCGGGCGTGTTCCGGTCAGCGTTGACTGGTATTTGCTTGTCAAATACGGCGTTCTGACTTTGATTTTGTCTAAAGAAGAACCGATGACGGATTCATTTTTGAAAATCAAAATGCCGCCGGGAATGACCGAGCGGCCCATTTTGTGAGGATCAATGGAAACAGAAGTGACGCCGGGAAGGTCAAAAGCAAATTTAACTTTTTTACTTTTACTTTTATTTTCATTTCCATCTCCTGTTTCTGTGCTGTCGGATTCGGGCAGGAAAGGATAGACAAAACCGCCGAAAGCCGCGTCAACGTGAAGCGGAAGTTCATGACGAAGTGCAATTTCAGAAAGTGCATCAATCGGATCACAAAAACCGAATTCGGTGTTTCCGGCGATTCCAATCAAACCGATTGTGTTTTCATCAATCAGAGATTCAACCGATTCGGGAATAACTTTGAAATTTGAATCAATATCCGCTTTTTTAAGGTCAATATCCAGCAAATTCGCAATTTTTTCAAATGAAAAATGAGATGTTTTCGGCAGAATCAGATTCGGTTTGGATTGATTTACCCGATTATTGTTATTATTTAATTTGTTTTCAGTTGCATTTTCAACTGTATTTTCAGCATCGGAAATTGAATTTAAAAAGCGATTTTTCATATGAAGAACAGCTTCAATATTAGATTCCGTACCGCCTGAAGTCATGTGTCCGACAGCTGATTTCGGGTCGGGGTGATTCAGCATGGAAGCCGACATCCGAATCACTTCAGTTTCCATTCGGCAGGTACCGGCAAATAATCCGGGGTCACCAATATTTGAAAGAGAAAACTGCTGCTGAGCAGCAACGGCGATCGGATGAGGAATTGTACACATCGAGCTGAAAACTTTTTTAAAATTCGTGTCAGCGTTTGAAAAAGAGCAAAGCTCATCGAATAACTCTTTTTCAGAAACGCCTTTTTCATTCATGTCAGAACAAACCGAAAATTAATATTTAAAATTTGCTTGACGGAACAAAGAAATCAAAATAAAGGTAATCAAAACAAAAAATAAAAAAAGTAAAGCGCGGAATCCTCCGCGCCTGTTCATATCTGATTAATTGATCCAATCAGATTTCTGATTTTAACGTTTTTTAAGAACCAAATATGCAACGCCCCCGATAACAAGAATAAATCCGACACCAAGCAGCAAATACAAATTTTGATTACTTTCGGATTCATTTGTTTCTGCTCCGTAAGCATTGGATGTGCCGACTGATTTTACATCATCAATATTAGTCGGCATTTCGGAAGCGTCCTGAATTGTGTTGTCTTTCAAATCCGGAATTTCATCAATTAATTTAATGACTTTTGCCTGACCGAAGTCTGAACCGCCGCTGCTGCCACTATTATTCGTCGGAATATACAATGTGGAAAGCATAGGATAAGTTACATCTTCGTCAATATACCATACATAATCAGAACTTTCCGTCGGAGAAATACTCCATGCCTTTTTCTCAATAAAACCTTCTTCGGGAGAAAGAGTGAAAGTTGAGATTTTCTTCATATCAGATTCAGAAATCGCTGTCCCTTCTGTAAATCCATAATCATCATCGACTTTTAAATAAAAACTGTCAACGATATCAATTTTTTCATTTGAACTGTCATCATATCCTCCAAAAAGACCACCGTTGTTTTCTTTACCTTCTCCGAACTGTACCGTTCCTGAAAAATAACTGTGAGTGATTGAAGTTGTTTTAGAATTATCAGAATAAACCACTCCGACCAAACCGCCGACATAATCATTTCCATTCACTTTCGCTTCAGAATAACAATTTTCA
>JAJDHP010000044.1 GCA_030266245.1 Methanimicrococcus sp. OttesenSCG-928-J09 | reverse complement strand
CGAATCGGAAAATACAGTTTGAATTCAATTTCTAATTCATTATAATTTGAATCCTGCATTATTTTCATTCTTAATTAATTAAATAAAAATTTTAATTAAATCTTTTAGAAATTTAAGTTGAGGAGCTAGTTATGGCAACAGGACCAAGATATAAGGTTCCCATGAGAAGAAGAAGAGAGGGTCGTACCAACTACCACTCCCGTCTCGCACTCCTTCTCTCCAAAGAGGACCGCGTTGTCGTGCGCAAAAGCACACGCAATGTACAGATACAGCTTATAGCCCCAACACCGATCGGCGATGTCACATATTCTTCTGCCATCTCAACCGAACTCGGTAAATACGGCTACAACGGACCGACAGGAAACACAACCGCAGCATACTTAACCGGTTTGCTTTTCGGACTCAGAACACTCAAGAACGGCTATGAATACGGCATTCTTGACATCGGGCTTCATGCATCCACACCCGGATCACGCATCTACGCAGCTTTAAAAGGCATCGTTGACGCAGGCTTTGAAATCCCCCACGATGAATCTGTTTTCCCGTCCGACGAACGTGTCCGCGGAGAAATCGCAGCGGAATACAACGGCTCTGATTTGCCGGCACAATTCGACGCAGCAGTCGAGAAAATCAAAGCGGAGTTCAAGTGAGAAACATGGCTTACAATGAAGACGAATGGGTCCCGAAAACAAGACTTGGAAAGCTTGTTGCAGACGGACAAATCACAACAATGGAAGACGCTCTCAAATCCCGTTATCCTTTAAGAGAACCCCAAATCGTGGACATGCTCTTGCCTGGATTGGAAGATGAAGTTCTTGACATTAATATGGTTCAGAGAATGACTGACTCTGGAAGACGTGTTAAATTCAGAGCAACCGTCATTGTCGGAAACGGCGACGGTTATGTCGGTATCGGTCAGGGTAAAGATGTTCAGGTCGGCAACGCCATTAAAAAGGCAATCGACGCCGCAAAACTCAATATTACAAAAATCAGCCGTGGCTGCGGTTCTTGGGAATGCGCCTGCGGTAAGGAACACACCGTTCCCTTTGAAGCATCCGGTAAGGTCGGCAGTGTCGTCGTGACATTGGTTCCTGCACCGAGAGGCTTGGGTCTTGCTGCCGGTAACACCGCCAGAAAAGTGCTTGAAAAAGCAGGTATCAAAGACATCTGGACACAAACATCCGGAACCACCCGTACCACACTCAACTTTGCCAAAGCAACTTTTGCAGCTTTGAACAATGTGAACACCATGCGCATGCCTAAGAAAGGTAACGGAGGTATCTGATTATGTACGCAGTTATCAGAGTCAGAGGATCTGTCGCAGTCAGAGATTCCATCGCGGACACTCTTAAAATGCTCCGCCTCCACAAAGTGAATCACTGCGTTTTCCTTCCGGAAAATGATGTTTACAAAGGCATGATCCAGAAATCCAAAGACTATATCGCATATGGTACAGTCGATGCGGAAGCTGTTGCGGAAATTCTTGAAACCCGCGGCAGACTTGAAGGCGGCGAACGTTTGACCGACGCATATATTGCAGAAACAACACCCTACAAAACCATTAAAGAATTTGCTGAAGCATTCGTCGAAGGCAAAATCGCAATCAAGGATGTTCCTGCAATGAAGCCGGTTTTCAGACTTCACCCCCCGAGAAAAGGACACGCAGGATTGAAGAGAACCGTTCAGCAGGGCGGCGTTCTCGGCAACCACGGCGAAGACATTGCAGTGCTTTTGCACAAAATGAGATAAGGTGGTTAAAATGGGACACATCAGAACTAAAAAATATAGAGGATCACGCACCTGCGGCGGCGGCACACACAAGAACAGAAGAGGTGCCGGTAACCGTGGTGGACGCGGACACGCCGGTGGCAATGCTCACCACTTCATCCGTGCCATGCGCGAAGGATACAGACCCGGTTATATCTACAAAGGATTTTCCAGACCGGCTGTTGTCGACCTCCCCGTTTTCATCGTCAATGTCGGTGAATTAGATGAGCTCGTTCCTTTCCTTTTCGAAAATGAAGCGGACTATATCACAAAAGACGGCGACAAATTCGTTGTTGATCTTTACAGCATCGGAATCGACAAAGTTCTCGGCACCGGCCGCGTGACCAAAGCAATGGTCGTTAAGGCTGAAATGTTCTCCGAATCCGCCCGCTCCAAGATCGAAGCGGCCGGCGGCGAATGTGTTGAAGTCGGTTTTGACGACGAATTCGAAGAAGAAGATTCTGAAGAAGCAGAAGAGTAAGCATTTCGCTTCTCTTTTTTTCTTTATTTTCTTTCAATTCTTTATTTCCTTTCATTGTCTGAATAGCCGGGTTTACTAAAATCCGGTTTTTTCAGCTTTTGAATTCGGATATAAGGCTTTGCATTTTAAAAATACAAAAATATATTAATACTATTAATCGCTATCATTTTCCAATTATCATCTCTATATTCGATGATTTATGGGATATGGAATTTTAATGGTCAAATTATTTCACAATTCGAATTAATTTCACAATTTATTTACTTACAATTTACTTTACAATTCAATTTACTTTATTCAAATTATTTACTTTAAAATATGTTTCAAAAATAGGGTCGGTAAATGGGTTCAACAGGTTTGTCTATTGAATTTTCCGCGTTATTTTTGTAATAGTCAGGTGTCAATAATGAGTTTCAGGAGTGTAATGGAGCCTATCTTTGCAAGGTTACCCGCTGTCGCCAGACCTGAAAAACAAGTATTGTTCAAAAATAAAATCATGTGGACGCTTGCAATTCTTGCGCTCTATTTTATTTTATCGAACATTCCCTTGTTTGGTATGTCGGCCGAATCGATCGATTTATTTGCGCATTACCGTGCGTTCTTTGCGGGCGCGACCGGATCTTTAATTGTTCTCGGTATCGGTCCGATTGTCACAGCATCCATTATTCTGCAGCTGTTGGTCGGCGGTGACATTATCCATTTGGATTTGTCCGATCCTCGTGACCAAGCTTATTTCCAGGGTGCTCAAAAGTTCCTTGTTTTCATTATGATTATCCTCGAAACGCTGCCTCAGCTTTTCGGTTATATCAAACCCGACGCAACTTTGGCAGCAGCGCTTGGCGTTGAAACATGGGTTGTTACTTTATTCTTATTCATTCAGATTTGTATCGGCGGCGTTCTTATTATGTACATGGACGAAGTCGTTTCCAAATGGGGTATCGGTTCCGGTATCAGTTTGTTTATCGTTGCCGGCGTTTCACAGTCCATCGTGACCGGTTTAATCAACTGGCTCCCAGGCAGTGACGGTTTCGCTATCGGTATCATTCCGAAATGGATTCAGCTGATTTCAAGCGGCGAACTCGGTTCATTGTTCTCTTCATCAGACGGTATATTATATCTCTTGGTGAATGCCGGTATATTAGCGCTTATTTCAACGATCATCATCTTTGTCGTTGTCGTTTATGTAGAAAGTGTCAGAATTGAAATTCCGCTTTCCCACACTTCCGTTCGCGGTGCCCGCGGTAAATTCCCTGTGAAGTTGATTTACGCTTCCGTTTTGCCGATGATTTTGGTCCGCGCGCTTCAGGCAAACATTCAGTTGATTGGTGTTTTATTAGCCGGCCGCGGAATTACGTTCCTCGGTGAATATTCCGGTTCAACGCCTGTTAACGGTATTATGTATTATTTGTCGGCCATTAACAGTCCGTCTGATTGGATTCCGTCTATGGTTCAGGCAAATTTCGCAGCAATGGGCTTTAATGCGCCTGCGCTCTGGCAGATTGTGCTTCACGTTGGTGTTGACGCATTCTTATTAGTTGCCGGCGGTATCATCTTCGCTCTCTTCTGGATCGAAACAACCGGAATGGGTGCCAAACAGACAGCCAAAAAGATTTACAATTCCGGTATGCAGGTTCCCGGTTTCAGAAACAATATTGCATCCATTGAAAAATACATGCAGCGTTACATCCCGAAAGTTACGATTATCGGCGGTGCGTTCATCGGTATTTTGACTTTGTTTGCCAGTTTACTGGGTACGGTCGGCAGTGCCGGCGGTACGGGTCTCTTGCTGACTGTCAGTATCGTCTACCGCTTGTACGAGGACTTAGCGTCCGAGCAGTTGATGGAAATGCATCCGATGCTTCGCTCTTTCCTCGGAAAAGAAGATTAATGTTTACAGTTTACAAAATTAGAAATGGGGGCTTAAGCAAATCGCTTAAGTCCTTTTTTTTTGAATTTTTCATTACGGAATCCTTTTTATAACACAAATGACAATTTATTTTACTTCTGATTTAACAGATTTTAAACCATTTTTATGGATTATTTGTTGATTTACATTTTAAAGGTGACTTTCTTATGGATATTATTCTATTCGGTCCGCCCGGTGCAGGAAAAGGCACACAGGCGCAAAAACTTTCTCAAAAATACAACATTCCTCAAATCTCGACCGGAGATATTCTCCGCGCAAATGTTAAAGAAGGAACCGAACTCGGTTTGGAAGCAAAAAAATACATGGACGCAGGCGAACTCGTTCCGGATGCCGTTTTAATCGGCATTATTAAGGACAGACTCCTTCAGCCGGACTGTGCCAACGGATTTTTGTTAGACGGCTACCCGAGAACTGTTCCGCAGGCTGACGCTTTGACCGGAATTTTGGAAGAAATCAAAAAACCGATTGATGTTGTCATCAATATCGCTGTTCCGAACGACATTTTAGTGGGGCGCTTGTCCGGCAGATGGATGTCCGGCTGCGGTGCCAGCTATCATACCGTTTTCAATCCGCCGAAAGCGGAAGGTGTCTGCGATGTCTGCGGCGACAAATTGTTCCAAAGACCTGATGACACTTCCGAAGCCGTTTCCAACCGTTTGGATGTTTATCAAAACCAAACCGCGCCTTTGATTGATTATTATAAAGAAAAAGGATTGCTCAAAGACATTGACGGCACAAAAGATATCGATGTCGTTTTCAATGATATTGATAAAATCGTGGCACCTTTTAAATAAGAGAATTGTGTCACACTTTTAAATTATTAAATGTACAGGTCGGATTATTTTGGATACGCAAAAAGTCAGAGAATGGGCGAATAAAATCGTTTTAGGTGCCGGTTTAATTCTTTTTATCGGCATTATGATTCCGAGTGTTCGCGACATGATCGGAAAAATCATGGATGTTCTCATGTCTCCGATTGTTTCTTTAGTCGGTGATCAGAATTTCTTCTTGATTTTATCAGCCATGGCGATTATCACGGCTATTTATTCTTCTCTCATTCAGAAATATGTGGTCGATCAGTCTAAAATGATTGAATTCCAGGAAAAAATGAAAATTTTCCAAAAAGAGATGAAAGAAGCTCAGGAAACGCAAAACACCTACATGTTAAAGCGCTTGGAAGAACAGCAGGCCGAAATCATGCAGGAACAGATGGGAATGATGAAAGATCAGTTCAAGCCGATGCTGTACATCGTTTTGGTCTCGATTCCGTTTTTGATGTGGGCTTATTTCTACATCGGCGGACATCCTGATGCGACTATGATCTTCCCGTTCTGGGGCGAAGAACTGCTCAGCGACCGTGTCTTTTACATGTTCACGTACTGGATCTTCTGGTACTTCTTGTCCTCCTTGGCATTCAGCCAGGTGCTCAGAAAGTTCCTGAACATTCGCGCTGCCGGCGTGTAATGTTCTCTTTTTCTTTTTAATTTTTATCTTTGTTTTTAATTTTTTCAATTTTCAAATTTTCAATTTTCATGATTTAAGGTGCAGCATATGATTATTACGATCAGCGGACTTCCGGGAACAGGTACGACAACCGTTTCTTTAATTTTAAAAGAGCGTTCGGGATTGGATTTTATCTCTTCGGGCGAAATTTTCAGGGGAATTGCCAAAGAATTGAATCTTTCTCTTGCGGAATTCGGAAAGCTTGCCGAGTCCGATCCGAAATATGATCAGCAAATTGATGAGCGTCAAAAAGAAATTTCTAAAACACAGGACAATTTAATCATGGAAGGGCGCTTAGCCGGTCACATGTCGCTTGAAGTGCCGCCGAGCAAGAAAATTTTGCGTGTTTTGTTGAAGGCGACTTTGGAAACGCGCGTTCGCAGGATTATGAATCGTGAGCAATCCAATTCCTCTTTTAAATTTGAGTTGGAGCAAACGAAAACAAGGGAAGAATCTGAAAGAGTTCGATATGAAATGTATTACGGCATTGATATCGAGGATTATTCGATTTATGATTTGGTCATTGATTCTTCAAAGTTTGATCCGGAAACGATTGCTGATTTGATTGTGAGGGCTTCCGACAAGCTGAACGATTGATTTTGCTTCTCTTCTCACTATTTTCTTTCTTTTTTCATCTTTCATCCTTTTGTTTTCATTTTTTTCGTTTTTCTTTATTCTCTTCCCCTTTTCTTCCGTTCTTCCAATTCTTTTTCTTTATTTTTTTCTTTATCTTTTCTCTTTCATCTTTTCTTCTTTTCATCGCTATCTTTTTAATCCAAATCCCCGTTTTCCTTTCAATGAAAAAACAAAAGGGAAAGGAAAAGAAAGCTCAGACGGAACTTTACCGCAATGACTGGTTTTTTGCCGACAGCGGCGACTTTACCGCGCTGACTGATATTTCCGATTCCGGTACTTACGGAACTTTTCCCGAAAAACGGCCGATTGAAGAATATATCAACAAAGGCGTTGTTGTTCTCAACAAACCGGCAGGTCCGACAAGTCACGAAGTTGCGGCTTTTGTCCGTGACATTTTAGAAGTTGATGTTGCGGGTCATTCCGGTTCTTTGGATCCCGGGGTTACGGGCGTTCAGCCGGTCATGGTCGGAAAGGCAACGCGTGCTGTTGCAGCGCTTCGTTTGTCCGGCAAAGAATACATTTGTTTAATGAAATTGCAGCGCTCTGTTCCTGAAAAAATGATTCGTTCGGTTATGTCGGATTTTGTCGGCAGCGTTTATCAAATGCCGCCGGTTCGCTCGGCGGTTAAAAGACAACTTCGTCTGCGCAAAATCTATTATATTGATGTTCTTGAAATTCAAGATACTTACGTTTTAATGAAAGTCGGCTGCGAGGCCGGTACTTATATTCGAAAACTGTGTCACGATGCGGGGTTGGCGCTCGGTGTCGGCGCGCAGATGCAGGAATTGGTCCGCTCCAAAGCAGGGCCGTTTACGGATGAGCGTCCTGTTACGCTTCAGGAATTGAAAGATGCGTACGTTATTTGGAAGGAATCGGGCGACGAATCTTTCCTGCGCGAATTGATTCTGCCGATGGAATCTGCCTTCTCACAGCTGCCGCGCAT
This sequence comes from Methanimicrococcus sp. OttesenSCG-928-J09, assembly GCA_030266245.1. Classification (GTDB taxonomy): domain Archaea; phylum Halobacteriota; class Methanosarcinia; order Methanosarcinales; family Methanosarcinaceae; genus Methanimicrococcus. The sequence goes on along the minus strand of JAJDHP010000044.1, from coordinate 1,541 downwards.
TATTGCCCGCGACACGGCAGTTGACGCGCTTTGCTCGGGTGCGTTTTTAGCTCGGCCGGGCGTTGCCGGATTCAGTACGAATATTAAAAAAGGCGATTTAGTTGCGGTTTTTTCACAAAAAGGAGAAATCATTTCTTTGTCCGTTGCTTTGATGACGCCGGATGAAATTTTAGAAAACGAAAACGGTTTTGTCGCAAAACCAAAAGCGGTCTTAATGGAAAAAGGAATTTATCCTGCAGTTTGGAAAAATAAAAACGAACGTGAAAAATGCGCTTTTTCTGCCGTTGAAGAATAAGAAATATATACCAGAAATCTGTTCTATAATTCCTGCTTCATGCCGAGGTAGTCTAGTGGTAGGGCGCAAGCCTGGAAAGCTTGTGGGGCGCAGCCCCTCGGGAGTTCAAATCTCCCTCTCGGCGCTTTCTTTTTATTTTTTTGTTTTATCGCTCTAATCTTTCTCTTTTATGTCTTTCTCTTTTATGTCTTTCTCTTTTATTCTTTCAAAGTCAATTTTGAGTATTTTATCTGAATTTTTCTTTTAATTCAATCTCTATATTTTCTATATTATATCTCTTTTTTAACTTTATTCGGGTCTCTTCCTATTGAAAAATCTGAAATCTCCTCGAAACAAATATATGCAAGTGAAACGTTTTTAATTATATGGATGACATGGCTCTTTCGCGTCTTCATAATTCATTGGTCTATTATTTGGTGAATATGGGTACACTGGATCAGATAAACAATGCGGATGAGATGACAATCTCCATGATTGAAGATATGTCTCACAACTACGCCGCATGATCAAACAGTTGCAAGCACAGTGCTCAGTGGATTCTGTATTTCCGGCTGTTCGCATTCTGATTGCTTTTCTTTCTTTTTATCTCTCATTCTTTCTTTTTGGATGCTGCCGGCGGTCGCCGCGTGCGAGCCGCGTCATTTTTTAAAAAATAACTTGAAAATCAACCACGTTTTTCATCTCGTTTGTTATTATTATGCACCTGCCAACGCGAAACGAATTGCTGCTTGGAGTCAGGTGTTTGTTACCTGTTGGAGTCAGGTTTCAGTTTGCAGTGGGAGGGAGGTGCCGATTTCCACTTGGGATCAGGTTTTAGTTTTGCAGTGGGGGTGGCGTTTAAGAAAAATCGCTTCGCGATTTTTAGCGGCTGCCGCCGCTGTAATGCAGCTACCGGCAATAATCAATTCAACAGAGCCGCCGCGCGCGAACTCCGCCAATTTTACAAAATCATAAAAATGCATCTCTAATTTTTTTCTTTTCTTTTTTCTTTTTTTCTCTTTTCTTCCGCTTGATTTTGTTGATTCGGTTGATTCTGTATCTGTATCTCTGCAATTTGTCCTACTTTTCGACCTGAAAAGATTATATAAGATGAATCCTTTAGGTTTCAAGCATTTGATTGAAGCCTGTTATCTTTTATCGGGCTGCTCGTAATCGTTTTTCATACGCTTCGGGCTACATGATGCGTTTTTCCCCTAAGGAGGAAAACATATGGCAAAGAAACAAAAGGAAAATTTAGAAGAAGGTC
>JAJDHP010000043.1 GCA_030266245.1 Methanimicrococcus sp. OttesenSCG-928-J09 | reverse complement strand
CCAAATTACCGTAAGCAGAAACGTTTCCGAGTTTTTGTTTGGCGTACCAAACCGGAACGGCTTTGTCAAATGAAAAGGCTTCAACACCGGAAACGGCAATGTGTTCGAGCATCGGTTTTGTGTTGCCGCAAATGTGCAATATTGTCGGTGCGCCGGTTCCTTTTCTCATCTTTTGAATGGAGGGCAGAACAAATTCGGCGTACATGTCGCCGGACAACAAATCGCCGGACGAGGTCGGGTCAATCGCGAACAAAATATCGGCGCCGTGAGCCGCCATCAATTTCTGATATTCAATCACGAAGCCTGTGATTTTATCGACAAGCGTGTGCACTTTATCAGGGTCGCTCAAAATCCACATGAACAAATTATCAACGCCTGCCATGTGACCGGCAATCGTAAACGGACAAACGGTTGTCGGCAGAACCGCCAAATCCTCGCCGTATTTTGTTTTCAGAATGTCAATCGTTTTCAAAACGACAGGAATGCGGCCCAGCTCTTCGATTTTGTCGGGAACAGTGAAGTTGTCCGGATCGTTGACGGGACTTGTTTTAATCGGCGGGCGATCGACTTTTCTCCAGTCGAGTTCGGCACCCAGGATTTCCGCTTCAAGTGACATGTCAAACGGAAATGTTGTTCCGTCAACCCCGCACATATCGTGTGCTGCGGCAGCCATATCGGCCATCATCTGCGGATTGTGATGTGCTTCCGGATAAGTTGCGCCGACGGCATTCATCATTTCAACGGTTGTCATAATAAGACCGGCCGCGGACGACGTACGATCTACTTCCTGGCCGCGAACGGCGGCGAGTGCTCTCTCTACTGCTGTCATTTGTTTAACCATATAATAACACACTCCTTTTTTTGCGTAAAGTATGAATGTATTTTTTTGATTTTTAAGAATAGTACACACAAAAATCGCATTTGGCTGTTCTCCCAAAACGTCCGAAGAAAAATCAAAATACTTTTTTTTGGAGAGAAATTTAGTTTGTCGGCGATTTTTTCTACAATATGAAATGTGTTTTTTGGATATTTAAAGGTTACTTGTAACGGGTTATTGAAAAAAGTGAGATATAATGAACGTTTTTTGATTTTAAAAAAAGGATGTGAAAAAAGTTCACCAATGAATCACCAACGAACCGATAAATCACAAAAAATCAAAAGGAACCAAAAAAAATCACCAAATAAACGGAAAAATCCTGTATTTGACTTTCTTCGTGTATTCCAAATACCCGTCCAATTCTTCTTTCAGCATTTTTTCTTCTCCCGGAACGCGAAGCATGAAAAGAATCGTAATAAATATACCGAGCCCCAACCCGAGAAGAGATCCCATTAAAAGCGGTGCGCCAAGCATGATTGCCGCCATTCCGAGATACATCGGGTGTCTGACAAAACCGTAAGATCCAGTTGTGATGACTTTTTGTTTTCGCTCTTCCTGAATGCGAACGGCAGGAGAGAGAAATGTATTGTCTGTAACCGAGCGGTAAAGGAAAACAAATGAGATGAGCAGCAACAAGCCCCCCAACACGCGAACGGCAATCGGCACATCTGTAACCCACCCGAGGCGGCAGATTTCAATCGGCATGATAAAGAACCAAAGGAAATAAGAAACAACAGCAATCGGAACAAATATTTTATCCCACCCTTTTTGGTTTTTGTAGCTTCCGAAATCGGATCGCTCCCTCAGAAGTGCCGGATCTTTTTTCCAAAGATAGTATGTGACAGCCCAGGCGAGAAGTGTGTACCAAATGTTGAAAATCCAACCTTCCGGGAAATTTAATGTGCCGGCAGCGATGAAGAAAACGGCGGCTGTTATGAGAGGAGAGAGGATGAAAGTGAGGAGGCGGATTTTTGATTTGTTTGGTTGAGGAGAGTTGAAGTTTTGAGATTCAATACCCGAATTCATATGACCACCCACAGAATTAATAAAAATATTTCATTGAATTAATGAAAGTGTTAATTAGATAAATAAACCGTTGAATGAATCAAAGATTATTAAGCCGATTATTAAGGTCTTCATAAAAATTAGAATTCAATTCTTGAAGAAGTAAGTTTAACCGTTCATCACGGACTTTCTTTTTCAATTCACATTCCCAGATGACAATAACGTGCCAACCCAGATCTTTAAGAGCGGAAATATTTCTTTCATCTCTTTTTTTATTTCCGGTTAATTTGGGAATCCAAAACTCCTGATTAGATTGAGGAATGGAAGAAGAGGGGCAATTATGCAAATGCCAAAAACAGCCATTGACAAAAATTACTGTATTGTATTTAGGCAATACAATATCAGGTTTACCTGGCAATGTTGAAACATTTTTCCGATATCGGAAACCATTTGAAAATAAAAAGGACCGGACAGATTGTTCTGGCTTTGTATTCACAGACCGTATTTGAGACATATTGTAACTTCTCGTTTTTTTCGAAAAAATATCAGCCATATTACCCTCTGCAAAAATAGTTATAATGATACAGAAAAATATCTATTAAATCAAAAGCATTAGAGATTATATATAATGGATACTTTCACCCCCCACCCAAGAGATTAAATAAAGAGTACAAACACAAAAGGACCTATAAGTTATTGAGGACCTAATATTCAAGAGATTACTATAGATGGAAAATATGAGGTCGTAAGAGATTTATAGAATTCACAATCAACAGGAGGAGCAAAATGCAAAAAACGCTAATTGATATTTTTGCGGGCTGTGGTGGCCTCAGTTTGGGATTGGAACAAGCCGGATTTAAAGTAATATATGCTAATGAAATAAATCCGATATGTGCAAACACCTTTAAAAAAAATATAAAAATAGAAAATAATGATTTTTATGTTGGAGATATTAATAATTTAGTCAAAGATTTAAAAGAAAATAAAAAAAGATTCAAAGATGTAGACTTAGTAAGCGGAGGACCGCCGTGTCAAGGCTTTTCTATGGCAAATAGACAGCGTATTATTGATGACCCCCGCAATATATTATATAAAGCATATTTAGAATTCTTAAGTATCGTTAAGCCAAAATTTTTTCTAATGGAAAATGTAAAAGGAATGGCAAATAAAATAGATGAAATCTTTGAGGACTTTCATGATGTTTTAGGAAATACCTATGATATGTCATACAAGATATTAAATGCTAAAGACTTTGGAATCCCCCAAAATCGGGAGCGCCTTTTTATCATAGGAAATTGCACAGGAGTAAAATCAAGCAAAATCTTTGATAACTTGCAGAATAATGAATATAAATCTTATGTGCTACACGATGCTATATCAGACCTGCCCCCATTAGGAATAAATCGAATAAAAAATAAGACTTCTATTGAAAATAATGAAGTAGGATATTTTCAGAGAGAATACGATTATTTACATACAGAATACAATGAGTATGTAAATAATGGGAAAAAAGTGAATAATTTATATAATCACAAAAACAGATATAATAATGAAAGAGATATAAAAATATATTCTTTATTGCCACAAGGTGAAAATTCATTGCATAGTAGCATTGCCGACATTATGCCATACAAAACTCGCAATCATATTTTCAAAGATAAATATTTCAAATTAAAATATGACGATGTTTGCAAAACAATAACTTCACATATGAAATTTGATTGCAATATGTATATACATCCAACTCAACCAAGAGGGTTATCTGCCCGAGAAGCAGCACGTGTCCAAACATTTCCAGATGATTTTATATTTATGGGTCCACAAAATAGTTGGTATATGCAAATTGGAAATGCTGTTCCGGTCAAATTAGCAAAAATAATAGGTGGTGAATTAATAAGATGGCTATAACTCATTTAGAATTATTTGCAGGCATAGGAGGATTTAGACAAGCTTTAGACTTGCTATGCAATGATTTTAATTTACAATCTGAAAATATCGGTTATTCAGAAATAGATGCAAATGCCATTAATACATATAAAGCTAATTTTGATACTTCAAAGGAAGTAGAAATTGGAGATATTGTCTCTTTTGTGCACGATAAATCAAATATTGAAGATTTACCGGACTTTAATTTCTTATCCGGCGGATTTCCTTGCCAATCATTTAGTATGATGGGAAAACAGAATGGATTTGAAGATGTGCGAGGAAATGTATTTTTCCAAATATTGGAAATAATTAAAACTAAAAAACCAAAATTCATATTGTTGGAAAACGTAAAAAATATAATTACACACAATAAAGGAAAGACTTTCGAGACGATACTTAATTCAATAGAAGATGCGGGATATAATAATATTTATTATGATGTATTTAATACACATGATTTTTCATTAGCACAAAACAGAAATAGAGTGTATATATTTGCCACCACAGAGAATTTAAATCCAGATTTTAAATTTTCCAGTAAGGAAATAGCCAATATCTTCCATAACATCAAATTACAAACTTCTTTGGTTCAACATACACACACCTATGACATTTTAGAGAAAAATGTAGATGAGAAATATTATCTTTCAGAAGTAATAAAACCAACCATATTAGCAGATGGGTCAAAAAAATTTCAATCGAAATCAACCATAGATCAACTAGTTGCCAGACCATTAACTGCAACTATGGCAAAGATGCATCGTGCTTGCCAAGATAATTATTTCAGTGATGATTTTTTATACAGCGATAATAAAAAAGAATATTCGAAACTAATTTTTTCAAAAGATGAATTGGCCAAAAAAAATATAAGACGGCTAACACCTAAAGAAGCCTTTTTGCTTCAAGGGTTTAGCAATACATTTTATGATAATGCAAAAAAAGTAGGAACCAGCGATTCGCAATTATACAAACAGGCAGGAAATGCAGTAAGTGTTAACACAGTATATGCAATTTTATATTATATATTAATAGAGAGAAATATTTTTGGAGAGTAAATTTATGTTTTTTGAATTACATCCTGAAAATATAATTGGATATAAAAAAATATCGGATGCAGAATTGGGACGAAGTGAATCACATATGACCCATATTGGCCTATCCCAAAAAGTATTAACCTTTTTGTCCGACAGAGACAATATAAAAAATTCAATATTTATATATGAAGATAAATTTGATTATATTGATGCATATTTTGACAAAATTGAGATAGCCAATGATGGTTTATATCGAAGTCCTAAAACCCGTATGGGTGAAAGAGGATGTGTATCCATTGCCTCGACGATACGAGATATAACAAAAGCACAGGGTGAATCAATAAATTGGTATTTGTTATGGTTTAGTTTAAAAAATGAAAAGATTGTCTTTTTTTTATTTAATGAACTATCATCCGATTATACCAATATCAAAAAAATAGGATTAAATCTTAATAGAAACGGAGCGAAAACGATAGATGGCAATCATCCAATTTTTGGATCTTTGATGAGTTATGTTGAAACAAAAATTAATGAGAATGGAATAGAAATTTTAAGAGATTTAGAAGTTACAACACAAATTCAAGACCAGCCGAATAAAAAATATAAAAAATACGATATAGATAGAGCAAATACAAGATTCAAAGAAGTAGGACGCTTGGGTGAACAACTAATTGAACAATATCTTTCAAAAGAAAGAGAAAAAGGCCAAATTGAAAATTTCATTTGGCATAATGAAAATGATGAGAGCGGATACCCCTTTGACTTTACTATCCAAGATTGTCGAGCCAATGTATATTATTTAGATGTTAAGACAACAGGTTATGATTTTAAACAAAAAATGGTATTCAGCACCCAAGAGATTGAATTTATAGCAAGTACGCCAAATAAATATTGTATTTATAGAGTCTACAAAGATGAAAATGATAAATTTTATTTACGAATATGCGAAGACTGCAAAGACTTATCAAAGAAAGTGCAATTGCAAACTTCACAATACAAAAATAATTTAACTAGCATTGAGGCAGAATTAAGAACTGCAAAAATCGCCATTTCACCAGAAATACCATCATTAAAATTTAAATATGAAATTCAGATTTCAGAATAAAAGGTGATAAACAAGTAGAAAAAATACCCTACTTGTTTTCAATTTACTTACAAATTCTCCTTCGCCCAATCAAATCCTGCCTTCAAAACAGCAAGATTCATATCAATCAACTTAGGCTTATCCGAAAACGATTCTGCAACCGCTTCTTCAAACTCTTTCTGATTCAATCCCGTCGCACCCAAAGCCAAAATAACACCGAGCATTGCCGTGTTAACAGCTTTTGCAGAACCGCCTTTTGTTGCGATTTCCAAAGCCGGAACGCAGAGCGCTTTCACGCCATCGGGAGCCGTATAATTTTCAATCGAAGAATCGTAAATCAAATAGCCGCCTTCTTTCACTTCAGCAGCGAACTTTTCAAGCGACGGACGATTCAGAGCAACCAAGATGTCAGCTGAATAAACGACGGGTGATCCGATCGGGTTGCCGGATAAGACGACGGAACAATTGGACGTGCCGCCGCGCTGTTCGGGACCGTAGGACGGATACCAGGAAACATTTTTGCCGCCGAAAATTCCGGAGCGGGCAAGAATAATTCCCATAGAAAGAACGCCCTGACCGCCGAAGCCGGCGATTTTAACCGAACAGTCCTTGAAATTCGGATCCGGTTTTGCCGTTTCGACACCTGCGCGGACATCGAAAATTTCTTCCAGTTTTTCCTTGGAGAAATTGCTTACCGGGCGGATGACAGGGGCGACTTCTGCGCTTCTGTCACGGAAATTGCCGAGCGGGAATTCCTTTTCCATCTGCTCGTTGATGAAATCAATCGATCCTTTTGCGTCCTGTTTGAGATTGTTCGGACATCCCGAAAGAATTTCAACGAAAGCGTAACCTTTGCCGTCGCGCTGAATTTCAAGAGCCTTTTTAATCGCGATTTTTGCTTTTCTGATGTGTTTAATGTCAGAAACAGAAACACGCTCGATAAAGACGGGCGCAGTCAGGTTGTTTAAAATTTCACACATATGAAGCGGATAGCCCGCGAAATTCGGGTCGCGGCCGTCCTGACAGGTCACGGTTTTTTCACCGACAAGCGTTGTCGGCGCCATTTGACCGCCGGTCATGCCGTAAACGGTGTTGTTCACGAAAAAGACAGACATTTTTTCGCCGCGGTTGGCTGCCTGAACGGTTTCATTCAAACCGATGGACGCCAAATCGCCGTCGCCCTGGTAGGAAATAACGACAGCGTTTTCCTGCGCGCGGGAAATGCCTGTTCCGACTGCCGGCGCGCGGCCGTGAGCGACTTGGACATTTCCGAAATCAAAGTAATAGTAAGCAAATACAGCACAGCCGACCGGACTGATTAAGACGCTGCGGTCCTGAATATCGAGCTCATCGATTGCTTCGCCGATTAATTTGTGAATCACACCGTGACCGCAGCCGGGGCAGTAGTGCGTGGCCGTCGGCGCAGCGCCGCCTTTTCGAGTGTAGACCGCGTTCATGCTTTCCGGCCTTTGGAACACTTTTTCCTGTGCGCCGCCGCAGCATTTATCATATTTAATTTCGCCTGCCATGATTACACCTTCCTCGCGTTAATTTCATGAATTTTTTCCATCACTTTACCGATGTCAATAATGTTTCCGCCGAGACGGCTGACCAATTCGACCGGACGCTTGCAGCGAATGGCAAGCATCAAATCTTCCATCATCTGACCGGCACTCATTTCAACGGAAACGAATGTCACCTCGCGCTCGGCAATCTTTTGAAGTGCCTTTTCAGGATACGGGAAGAGCGTAATCGGACGGAAAAGACCGACTTTGATTCCGGCTTTTCGGGCTTCATCGACAGCGCTTTTTGAAATTCTGCTGCTGATGCCGTAAGAGACCAAAACGATGTCGGCATCTTCGGTCATGTATTCTTCATAAAGCGGCTCATTTTCCCGAATTTCCGCATATTTTTGCTGAAGCTTGTAATTGAAAGCCTCCAGCTGATTAAAATCCAAAAAGATGGAAGTGACCAAGTTGTTTTTCGTCTCTTCCGTTCCGCAGACAGCCCATTTTGTATCAATCACAGGATCAACCGCTTTTTCAGGGAATGTCACCGGTTCCATCATCTGACCGAGAACGCCGTCAGCTAAAACAATAACAGGGTTTCTGTATTTGAAAGCCAATTCAAATCCTTTGTATGTCAAATCGCACATTTCCTGAACGGAATTCGGTGCCAGAACGATATTTTTGTAACTGCCGTGCGCGCCGCCTTTGACGGCTTGATTGTAATCGGACTGCTCGGGACCGATATTTCCGAGACCGGGACCTGCGCGCTGAACATTAACAATAACACAGGGCAGCTCGGCGCCGGCCAAATAAGAAATTCCTTCCTGCTTCAAACTCATTCCCGGACCGGATGACGCGGTCATGACGCGGTGTCCTGTTGCAGCGGCGCCGTAAACCATATTGATCGCCGCTTCTTCAGATTCCGCCTGAACGAATTTGCGTCCCGCTTTGGGGAAATAAGAAGACGCCTCGTGCAGAATTTCACTGGCGGGCGTAATCGGATAACCGAAATAGCAGTCACAGCCGGCATACATTGCGCCGATGATAACTGCTGTGTTTCCTTTTATTAATTGAACTGCCATATTTAAGCCTCCGTTTTTTGTTTTTTAGGAACGTGCACCTCAATCGCGTTCGGCTCAGGGCACATATAGTAGCAGTTACCGCAGCCGCTGCAGCCTTCGCCTTTATAGACCGCATACGGATAACCGCGTTCATTCAAAACCGTTCCCATCTCCAGAACCTTTTTCGGGCAATCCAAAATGCAGCGGCCGCAGGCCTTGCACTCGACTGCATGAATAACAGGATAAGGAGATTGTTTTTCTTGTAATTCAGACATTGTCCACCTCTCTAAAAAATAACTTGAAGAGAATAAACTCATTCATTTTTAGCATATTGGAAGAAATAACCGTATTTATAATTAATGAAGATGAGGGTCAATAATTGTCATTGAAATGACAAATAAGAGAGAGAAATTGGAAATAAAAAAAAGGAATGAAT
>JAJDHP010000042.1 GCA_030266245.1 Methanimicrococcus sp. OttesenSCG-928-J09 | reverse complement strand
AAATTTAATTTAAACTTAAATTAAAATCTATAATTCACCGCAGAAGAGGTTCAATAATTTATGTTACCCGCAGATGATCTCAAACTTGTTGTTGAAAAATTAGGCCGTCAGCCGAATGACTTGGAACAAGGAATTTTCTTAAATCTTTGGAGCGAACACTGTTCTTACCGTTCCAGCTGGCCGCTTTTGAAAAACTTTAAAACGACCGGCGAAAATGTTATTATCGGCCCGGGCGATGATGCGGCCGTTGTTAAATTTGATGACGAATTTGTCCTCTCAATCGCCATGGAAAGCCACAACCACCCGTCTTATATTGATCCTTACAGCGGCGCAGCAACAGGTGTCGGCGGTATTGTTCGTGACGTCATCTCAATGGGAACTTTGCCGGTTGCCGTTTTAGCACCCTTCTATCTCGGTCCTTTGGACTCCGATAAAAACAGATGGATTTTTGACAACATTTTAAAAGGCTCTGCCGACTACGCTGAAACAATTAAAGTGGCCGGTATCCGCGGTGAATCTTATTTTGATGAAAGATACAACGGCAACCCGCTCGTCAATGTCGTTTGTGTCGGTCTCGGCAAGAAAGAAAACATTATGACATCCATTTCAAAAACCGCTGGCAACAGATTTGTTCTCTTCGGCTCCAAAACCGGACGAGACGGACTTGGCGGCGCTTCTTTTGCATCCTGTGATATGTCTGAAGATGACTCCCCTGCAAGAGAAACAATTCCGGGCGGCGATGCAGAACTTGAAAAGCGCGTGATTGACGCAACTCTTGAAATTATTGAGAAAAAGCTTGTCGAATGCTGCCGTGACCTCGGCGCTTCCGGTCTTTCCGGCGCAAGTGTCGAAATGGCTGAAAAAGGCGGCTTCGGCTTCCATTTAATTGCCGATGATGTTCCGCTTTTCTTTGACGATTTGAGCATTTATGAAATCATGCTTTCCGAAACACAGGAACGTATGTTGGCAGAAATTAAGCCCGAAAACATGGATGCTGTCATGGAAATCATGAAAAAGCACAATGTTTTGGCAGCTGATGTCGGTTACTTAACAGACGACGGAATTTACAGAATTGAATACAAAGGAAAAATCGAAGCCGAGCTTCCTGTCGAATTCATCGTAAGCGGCGTTCCGAAAGCGGAACTTCCGTCCAAAGCGCCCGAGCCCAGAGCCGATGCGCTTGTTTCCAAGAAACCCGAACTTCCGGCTGACATGAAAAAGTGTGTCCTCAAAATGCTTTCCTCTTACAACCTCGCGTCCCGCAAAACTGTTTGGGAGCAATATGCTAAAACAACACTTCCGATGGTTTATGGTGAAAGCGGCGGCGATGCCGGTATTATTAAAGTGACTGACAAGAAAGGTGTCGCAATGACTTGCGGCTGCGAACCCGCTGTCGGTCTTTTGGACCCGTACACCGGTGCTGTTATGACCGTTATTGAAAATGCGATGAATATCGCGGTCAAAGGTGCGCTCGGTCTTTGTCTTGCCGACAACCTCAACTTCGGCAACCCGAACAAGCCGGAACAATACTGGTATCTTAAACAGTCTGTCCTCGGTCTTTCCGACGCTGCTAAAAAGCTGAATATCCCTGTCGTCGGCGGCAATGTTTCACTTTACAATGAAAGCGCCGAATTCGATTCGGCAATTCTTCCGACTCCCGCAATCGGGGTTCTCGGTATCGTCAGTTTTGAAAAACCTGTCCCGTCTTCATTCTTCAAAGAAGCTGATGAAACAATCCTCCTTATCGGTACAACAAAAGCAGAACTCGGCGGCAGCGAATACTATCGTGTCGCAAACATGGAAAACGCAGGCGCCGTTCCGACAGTCCCTGCCGACTATGACAAAATCGTTGAAGCCGTTGCAAAAGCTTGTGCGTCAGGCGAAGTCACAACCGCGCACGACATTTCCCGCGGCGGCCTTGCAAAAGCGCTCGCTTCAATGCTCACAAATGTCGGTGCCGATGTCGACTTGTCCGGTCTTGGAATTGACCGCGCCGATGAACTTTTGTTCTCCGAATCCCCCGCAAGAGCAATCCTTACCGTGAAGTCAACCGACAAAGTTGCCGAAATCATGAAAGGAATCCCCTGCGCTGCAATCGGTAAAACGACAAAAGGCGGCGATTTGAAGATTAAGACCGGAAAAGAAGAGCTCGTGTTCACGAAAGCCGAGATTGACGACGCTTCCGCCTCTATTGAGAAAGCGATGAAACTCGGTTACAAATACGAGTAACTGAAAATAAAATGAATTTAATTTTCATACAGAAATGAGATATTGATTTTTCGATATCTTGTTTCAATTTCTTTTTTGTGGGGCTTTTCAGTCTTTTTACAATCTTTTTTCAATCCCTTTATTTTGCAGATTTTTTCATTTTTTATTTTAATTATATGTACCTGCCGAATGCAAAACTAATTAGCACGGCTACCTTACCGATACCGTTTGCTATTGATGCCTTGCCGTTTCCGTTCGCTGCTGTTTTACTGTTGCCGCTTGCTGCAGCTCAGCAGTACGGTTGCCGTTGCTGCCGTTTGCAGCCCGCCGCCGCGCGCGAGCCGCTCCGCTTTTCAAAAATAAAATGAAAACAACCATCGTTTTTACAAAAAAAGAAAAGAGAAAATGAAGCGGATGTGATTATTTTTCAACATCTGCTTCCGCTAATTTTTCGATCAATCTCGGAATCACGACATCGGCTGCGCCTTCCACGAACTTGATGCTGCCGACAACCAAGTGACCGCCGCCATTGACGCCGCTGCCGATGAGCTCTTCGCGCAATTCTCTGACGATTTGCGGAATGTTCATCAAGACTTTCTTCGATCTTATGACCGCGAAATCAGGGCCGAGACCGAGCGTGATAACCGGTTTGTCGGGGTATTTCTGGTTGCACATAATGTCGTGAATCTCGCCCGATGTTTTTCCGGGCGGCGGGAACGTGAATTTGTGGGCGAATTTTTCAACATCAATTGTGTTGAGAATCGCGCCGCTTTTAAGTTCCGTCATTTTGACATTCGGAAGACACACTTCAAGCTGATCCTTAATCATGCCGTTTGCCTGCTCGGTAAGCATATTGATAAGGCGGAGATGTGTTTCATGGTCGCGAAGGTCCAAAATATCATCCACAATTCCGACACCGCTTCCGAATTTGAGCCAATACTGTTCATAATCCAAAGACAGCGCCATCTTTTTGAGATGGTCAAGCGGATATCTGTCAGCCACCATTTCAATATACTGCGCACATTCTGGAGACTCGGAACGGTCACCGACACCGGCAACAGCCGCCAAATGAACGATTTCATCACTGACTTCGGGGCGAATCATACGCGCCACTTCCGTACACAGCATGCCGGCCGTCAAACCGAAATCGCCGCCGACATGATACGGATTCACGTGTGCAATCAGATATTCGTCTGCCGATTCGTGCGGATGATGGTGATCAATAACAACCACATCCATACCGTACACCTGCGTGTGTTTATATGCCGGAACATCCTCATCAGTTGACCCGTTGTCCACCATTACAATGAGGGGCATCGGCTGGCCGAAGCGGATTTCATCTTCAACCGCATATGAAACATCTTTGACGACATCCATTAATTCATAAAAAGGCGCCTTAGAGGGCGATCTTCTGTAAGCGCGGTGTTCAGCCTCAGCCCCGCCGATTTCACGAATCAGAGGTAAAATGGCGCGCTCAATCGCAATCGCGGAAGTGATACCGTCGGCATCAGCGTGATGTCTGAGAATAATCGGGCGTGATCGAAGAATCGCTTTTCTGATTTCCTTTGCCGCCTGAAGCATCGCCGGCTTTAATTTTTCCAAAACTTCGCTCTCAACGAGGAACGGAATATCATACGCCTCAGCACGTTTATCAACAGCCACATTAATTTTTTCAATCAATACTGCAGCTTCATCATCAGAAAGCTGTTTCAAGCTCAGCAATTCAATCTGGATAGATCCGTCGCGAATATTCACTTCACCAACGGCAGAAACCGCCATACCTGCTTCGATATCCGGATATGAGCGCTGACCTGCAGTTGAAAAACCGGCGCATGGGACTGAACCTGTGTCATCGGAAATTGTAAAAATCGTCGGTCCGCCGGTTTGTTTAATTTGAAGAACTTCACCGACAAATTTGACCGTTTTACCGTTATCGCGGGCTGTCATATCGCCGACAGATGTCAGCGGGAACTCTTTTTCAACTTCAATCAATTCATATTTAGCCGGCTTTTTCGGAACCAAATCCAATTTTACATCGCGGCCGGCGCGGTTTATATTTTTCAGCTGAACAATAATTTCATCGCCTTTTGTCAAATTGGAGCAGTGGTTATCGAAATTTGAATGATGCAGCAGCCCTTTGATACCGTCATTGAGTTTGACAAACGCGCCGAGGTTTTCAACAACGCCGTCAACGCAGCCGATATAAAGTTTGCCGCTTGCCAAATCATTATAATCACAGGAATTGTCCAGTTTATGAACGCATCCGGAAGACAGACACGCGTTGCAGATTTCTTCGCCGTTATTGTTCAAATACGGAATCTGTTTTCCACAGCGGATGCAGGAATAGATTTCGCCTTTGCCGCGGCACTCTTCACATTTTTCCTTTTTCTCATAAATGCCGGTACCACCGCATGTGTCACAGACACCGCTTACGAAAGCACCCAGATTCTTTTCGGAAAGTTCCATTAAATTGATGGATTTAGGTTTATCGGATCCGACAACGCCGCTGCATTTCGGACACGGGCCGGTTTCTGAAATATTGAAACCCTGACCGTAACAGTTGGGACATTTTTCACTCATATTTTTTCACTTGGAAATTAAAAACGGATTTTAGAATATAAACTATTGCAAAGTAAATTGTTGCAAGAATTGTTGTAAAGTAAATATTGCAAAGTAAATTGTTGCAAAGGAAGAAATGAAATAGATGAAAGGGATTGATTTTTCGGATGATTGAAAAAGCACGCGCCGACCAAACAAATGAAATCGCAGAAATTTGGCTGGAATCTAACATTCACGGTCAGGATTTCATTCCGGCCGAATATTGGCACAAATATTTCGAGCCGGTCAAAGAAATGCTTCCCGACGCCGAGATATATATTGATTCAAGAAACGGCGAGATAACAGGATTTATCGGAATTACAGATGAAAAGTACATCGCCGGCTTATTTGTTCGTCCTGCGTACCAATCGCTCGGAATCGGCCGGCAGTTAATCGAAGAATGTCAAAAAAGATATTCGTTTTTGGAACTGGACGCTTATTCCAAAAATTTCCGCGCCGTTGACTTTTATTTAAAAAACGGATTTCAAATTGTTTCAGAAAAAATAAATGAAGAGACGAATGAGCCGGAATATCGGATGGTTTGGAAAAAAGAGCGCCCCGAATAATGTTTTTTAAGAAAAATAAAATAAGAAGAACATTATTTCTTTTGTTCTTCCAAAAGCTGCCGAATTGTTTTGACTTCGGAAATTAAAGCGGACATATCGTTTGCCGATGCTGTCATTTGTGAAACAGCAGATGACGAAGACGACGTGGAAGACGAAACGGAATCCTCCCCGCCTGTGACAGCCGTAACCGGCGGCACTCCTCGAACAAAATCCATGATAAACGCGCGCAGCGGCTCAGCATCTTCCATTCCGATGATTGAAATTTCAGAACCGGCTTTGCCGCCGGAATTTCCGGCTGTTTGAATCTGAAGATTTGAAATCTTAAAAATTCTCATTACCGGACCTTGAGAAATATCAACATTTGTAATTCTGTTGTACGGAACGATGCCGGTTTTTCTGAACCAGACGCCGCGCCTCCATGTCATTTCAGTGTCATTTAAGTGGTAGACAATGGATTTGTAGTAGAGCCGGACCCAAACGAGAACGAAAGCGACAACAAGAAGCAAAATGATGACAAAAACAGTTATTGCCACGCTCGTGGTGACGTAACTTGTAAAAATTGTCGCGGCCGGAAAAATAAGCCAGCCAAATGTAAAAACATAAAGCACAGCTGTAACGGCAATTGTGTAAATCGCTAAATACGGTTTGTATTGCGGCGATGGTTTGAAATCTTCTTTGAAAGGGATCATGGAAAAAGAAAGGATTCAATGAGATATAAAGAATACATTCATTGAACACTGCGAATCATTGTAATCAATTCATTATTCTCATTATTTTCATTATTTTTAAAAGGAAGAGATTTGACATTCTGAATTCTATGAGATGGAAAAATAATTTCAAATCCGTTATTCTGATAAAATCGAATGACCTCTTTATTATTTTTACAATCAATTCGAATGACATTAATTCCGATTGCTTTATGAGAATTCTGTATTAATCGAAAAGCTCTTAGAAAAATATCATAACCTAAAATTTCACGATCATAATGATTGAAATAATTTTTTGATAAGTGACCGATGAGATATGATTCAACATACTTCATTTTTCGAGCAGATGTACGAGAAATTCGACTCAATTTTTTTGAAAGAGATAGATTTGTTAAATCAATTGTTTTTCCTGCAAGAGTAAAATAACCTAAAATTTTATGCCGCCCGTCTTTTAAAAGAACAGCACAGCATTTTGAACAATCGGAATTTTCAGAAGAACACCCATCGCAGAATAAAACAGATGCCGATAAAACGAAATAATTTCGACAATAATGATTTCTTTCGTAATCGATGAATTTTCCGGATACAATGTAATTCTCTAAATCAGGATCAATAGATCTGAAAGATGAAAAAAGAGACTTTAGTTCTTCTTTGAATTGTTTCCAAAATTCACGATTTGAAGAAGTCGGATTTTCTTGAAACCATTTTCTTTTTTTATCAGATGCCAAGGAATCAAAACTTAAAATAAAGAAAGAGGAATTATAAGAGTTCCTCACATTTTCGCATTTCTTCAAAAACATCCACCTCAACATCGTTGTGAGGTTTGGATGAAAACATAATTCTCTTTAATTTTTTAATTTCTTTTTTGTCTGATATAATAATAGTGTCTGTTAAAGATGAAGTTGCCATGTCTTAAACCTCCGATTTCATAGGACGGCAGTATGTGTCTTAATAGGTTATGATTTTTGCAAAAACACAACATTTATATTTATGAATAAACAGGTTTCTTCATTTTAAGCAAACGGCAAACTCATATAAATAATTTATAGAAAGTTATACGAGATTATTTCTTCCACCAAATATGCGCATACAATCCGCCTTCGGGCAAAACAAATCCTTTTTCAGAAACTTCCGTCATCTGCTCTTTCAAATACTCTTCAACCAACTGAATCTGCCAATCTTCTGATGCCGCCAGCCGATCAATATATTCATCGAGTGCCTCTTCAAATGCTTCATAATAATGAGAATCCGACAGCGGCAAAACTTCTAAATTGGCATAAATTCCGGACTGATACAAAGTATTCCAAACCAAATCGGCAAGCGGGCGGCCGTAATAATCTTCGTTGTGAAGTTTAGTCCAAAGCGCTTCGCTGACACGCCCCCACGGCGGATCAATCAGGAACCAAAAAATGTGAACTTCTTTTTGTGCGACAGCATTCATTTTCAAAAGTGCGTCTTTTAAGTCGGGAACGGAAAGCGCAAAAGAGGAAATAACGTAATCGAACTGACCGATTTCTTCGGGATTAACATCCTCCCAAATTTTTGCGATGATCGGAATATCGGCATCTGTGCCTTTTATTTTTTTGTATTCTGCCATTGCTTCCTGCATCGGAACGGCGGGTTCGACAACTGTTACTTGACAGCCGCGGGCAGCCAGCGGAACTGCCAGCGTTCCCGGACCTGCGCCGACATCTAAAACTGTTGAGCCTGCCGGAAATTGCAGGCAATTGAGCTGATCATTAACACGTGCGACATTTCCCGACATCAGATTTTTTGCCATTTGATCGGCATTTTTTTGAATCGAAAAACGCTGAGCGCCGGTTTGAAAATTCTTCATTTTCGCCTGTTTGGCACAATGCTCATTCCATTCACGATTTGCATCATTCATATTTTTGAGATGGTATTAATTGTTTAATACATTTTTGACGATTTGTAACAACTTTTGAGAAACATCATAGTATGTAACTAACTGAATAGAGCATATTGAAAATTATCGATATAGACAAGTATAAATACGACGGATGTATTGAACGAATTGACACATAGATAAATACCAATATGAATTAAAAGAAAAGAAAAAAGAAGAAAAAAAAGGAGAAAGGAAATGATAGAACAATATCTGCCGATGATTGAAGAAACTTTAAAATCGTTCCTAACTTTGGGAATAGAATTATCCGTTTTATTTTTCTTAATTAGCGGGCTTGTCGGTTTGGTCCAGCAATATGTTCCGGAATCAAGAATTAAATCCGTTTTGGGCGGAAAATACGGAACAGGATATATTTTTGCAGTTTTTCTCGGGACATTGACGCCGTTTTGCAGCTGCTCCACAATTCCGATGCTGCGCGGTTTAATTAAAGCGAAAGCAGGATTCGGACCGACACTCACATTTTTGTTTACATCGCCGCTTCTAAATCCGGTTGTCGTCAGTCTTTTTATTGTGACATTCGGGTGGAGAGTGACTGCAGCTTATGCATGCATTGCGGTTATTATTGCAATTACTGCCGGTTTTATTTTGAGCCGATCCGGTTTTGAAAAATACATTATTCCTGAAAACGAAACGCAGCTTGTCAGCTGCTGTGATTCCCAATCCGAGAAAAAGCCGATCACATTAACAACACTGACAACAACAAAATCCTGTTGCTCAACCCCCGAGCCTGTCGTAATTGATAAAAAACCGACTTTTTGGATGAATGTCAAAACGGCATTTAAAGAATCAGCGAAACAATTCAAAAAATTATTTCCGTATTTGCTTCTTGGTGTCGCGATCGGGTCAATCATTCACGGATTTGTTCCGGGCGATTTGATTGCGAAATATGCAGGAGATGACAATCTTTTCGCAATTCCGATTGCGGCGGTCATTGGCATTCCACTGTATTTGCGTGTCGAAACTTTGATTCCGCTCAGCGCCGCTTTGGTTTCAAAAGGAATGAGTCTCGGAGCTGTCATGGCTTTAATTATCGGCGGTGCCGGTGCCAGTTTAACGGAAGTCATTCTCTTGAAATCCATGTTTAAAACGCCAATGATAATTGCGTTTTTGACGGT
>JAJDHP010000041.1 GCA_030266245.1 Methanimicrococcus sp. OttesenSCG-928-J09 | reverse complement strand
GTACCGACAGCGCCGATGTACGGCTTTGATTCAACAATCGGTTTCAAGCGTTCCAAATTCACAAAAGAAGAACCGCCGCGTTTGATTCTCGGAATTTTACAGATTGTAATAGATTCAGTTTCAATCTGCATGTATCCTTTTAAGTCAGTGACGCCGACATCAAATCCTTTGTCGCCGTTCATAATTGCTGTGCCGTAAATGCCTGTATCGCGGCTTCTGTTGGCATATAATAATCCTTTGCGCATTTCAATGAAGACTTTGTCATCTTTTCGAACGGATTCGTCACAAATGGCGGTCCATGTCGAAACATGGCTGATAATGTCTTCCATGACAAGCTGAGAATAGCGCTTCAGTTCGGAAGCGTTGTCCAAAACCCATTCGACACCATCTTTGGTAATCTTATAGCGGACACGCCCGTCGGAATGAATCAATCCTTCTGCCGTCAATTCTTTGATATATTCGGAGACGGCTTGCGGCGTAATTCCGATTTTTGTTGCAATTTCTTTTTGGCGAACATTCGGCTGATGCGCAGCGATTTCTGTCAAAACTTGAAATTTCGTCATCTCGCTTTTGCTTTGAAGGATTTTTGCATTCAAGGTTAGATCTCCTCGTCTTTTTCAACTAATTTTAAGCGTTGTCCCATAACGGAAAGTCTGTCCGAACGGCGTGCAATTGCGCAGATGTGACTGGTATTCATATTCAGCTCGCGCGTTAATTTGCTCATGGAATTGTTGCCTTCTCCAACCATTCTTTCCAAACTTTCAATGGTATCTTTCACTTCTTCATACGGCTTAAACGCCAGCATGATAATGTCGCTTAAATCTTCGAATGAACTCTGGAAGTTGACCTGAACATTGGAATAAGATGTGTGGTATTCTTTTTCCGGACTTTTTCCGGGCTCGGGAACACGCCATTTGCTTTCCAAGAGACCTGCCTTCTTGAGATTGATTAAACTGCTCAAAGATTCTGCTTCAATGGCCTCATCCAGTTCTTCCTGTGTCATCCAATTCGATAAAAGCAAATCGAAAACTTTTTTGTGTGTCCTTGAACCGAAAGTTCTCAAAAGGGGAACCAGGTATGAAGGATCATTAATAATTCGTGTTCTTTCTCCCATTTCAAAGCCTCGTTTGCTGCCACCGCGGCAGCGTTTGTTTTTGAGATATAATTAGCGTTTTTTCGAATGTCGGATCCAATCTGTCTTAATTTGTTTTAGTCTGTCTTCTTCTCATGCTTTGCCTCCGAAAACACAGCTGAGAGATTTGTATCCGAACATGGTAAAAGTTATATTCATTTATTGTGTTTGTTTAAATCAATTGATTTAAAAAAGACAGGATTTCAATAAGGTATGCAAAGTATTTTAATATTGTTAGAAAAACAGGGCGTTTACTCAAAATAAATTGTTCATTTTCTAATTAACAAATACGGATTTATCGATTCATTTCGAAAATTTGCATCTTTTGAAATCAAGTTTAATTCATTGATAATAATGTAAATTCTTTATTATTCGTGCGACTCTTATTGATTTCGGTGTATTCTATGCAAGAACATTTAGATTTATCAGCGGAAATATATGATTTATTAAAAGATGGCCGGCAATTGTCTATCAGCGGTATTACCCGGGAATTAAAAGCCCGTGATTTCAATGAGCACCGTCTGATTGTCACCGGTTACTTGCGCGCACTTAAAGATATGGATTATTTAAATGAATTTGATTTGTCTCCGTCTAAAATTTATACGCTGAAAACGGATGAAAAAAATGCCGGCGCTTTTGAAAAAACAAAAAATGCGAAAACTGCAGATATTTACGGTTTGGTCGGCGAAAAAATTTCAAAAATGACATCTTCTGCCATCCGTCTCGAAACCGCTGTTTACATTTTCGGCGTTCTTTTTGATCGTCCTTGTTTTGAATCGGAATTAAATGCGGTCGGCATAGATTCTAATCAAATTTCAAGATATTTCGTTTCGTCTTCCGACAGTTCAAATCTTGTTTTTAAATCCAAATCCGATTACAAGAAATACTATGACGAACTTCCTTCAATTCCAAAAAATTCGCCGGCCTATGAAATTCATTCCGAAAAACTGGATCCGGATTTTTTGATGCGCGCTGTCAACATTTTAAGCACGCTCCTTAAAGATGAAATTGATGTTTCCGATCTTGTTTCCAAGACTGCTAACAAAAGTCTTTTAGACTTTTAAGCTTTCAGTTCCATTTTATATTTTCATTTTCTTTATTTTTTCTTATTTATTTTATTTTCAATATCATTAATCAAAAACAGGCGATACAATTATGAAATACCCAATTGAACAAATTTTAAATGAACAGGACAAAAAAACAAAAGTAATATGGGCTCTTGACTGCGCCGAACACGTTCTTTCTTATTATGAAGCGACATTTCCCGACGACATGCGTCTCCGTGAATCTATCGAAACGGGACGCGCTTGGGTTCGCGATGAAGTGACTGTTGCTGACGCCCGAAAAGCGGCTGTTGCTGCTCACAATGCCGCCCGCGACGCTGTTGATACAGAATTTGCCCGTACAGGGTTTACACCGCTGACAGAAGGCGAAGGTGCGGAAGCGTCGGCATGCGCAGCAGCTCGTTCTGTCGGTCAGGCTGTTGCAGCGGCGCACGCAGAAGGACATGCGCAGCATGCATCAACATATGCGCTCAAAGCTGTTTCTTTTGCAGCGACACCTGATGAATATGACAAGGCCGTCGGAGATGAAAGAGAATGGCAGTACAACCGGCTTCTTGAACTGACTCAAAAGAAGTGATTCATTTCCGGAAATTGGTAAAATCCTTTTCCATTTTCTTTCTTTTTCTTTTTCATTTATACTAAATTCGTCTCTTCTTTTTTATTTTGTTTTTAATTGGTGCGGCTCGCGCGCGGCGACAGTTGTTTGCAGTTGCAGCAGCAATATATGCAGACGACGGCAGCAAACGGAAACCGCAAACGGAAGCAGTAAGGGAGATTTTCATTCATAGGGAATCTTATTCAATTTTTTCAAATAAGATTTTGTTATCGGTAAAGTTATATTCTCTTCCCCATCCATTTTTCCTTTATATTCGAATCCTGTTTTGACGAGATAGCCTCGCGGATTATGTATTATATATGTTGAATCCTCATTTTCGTAAATAAACAATATGTATTCTTCTCCAACTTTAAATTCCGGTTCTTTAATATCCGTTTTTAAATAAATTCGATCGTTTTCAATATCGCCTTTTAATATTTCGTTAATGTCCATATAACACTCTTTGCTGTAATTGGTCACCCAGGGAGAATCAAGCTCCTCTATTTTTGATTTTCCTTCTTCTGTTATGTCTGTCCATTCAATTGATTTCGTAACTGTTGCCGAAACGATAATTGGTGATTCTGCTATGTAATCGCGTAATTCATATGTAGGATAATCCATGCTCATTATTACAGGTTTTTCTTTTTCACTTTTTATTTGCCCGCCTTCCGGATTCCAGTAAGTAATTTCTAAAGGGATTGTTTCTTTATCTTTCGATTCCTGCTGATTTGTTAAACCACTCCATATTAAAACCGCCAATACAATAATTAAAATTACAAAAACCAATTTGTAAATATTCGAATTTTGTTTCACATTTCTCCTCCTTCTTTGATATTTTGCACAGTTATTTCGCCATATCTTATATAACTTTTTTAATTTTTTTTAATTCTATTGTTTTCAAAAAATTTAAAAACATTAATGGGGAGCTTATGGTTTTGATTGGCTGACGGATCTCCGTCAGGTGATATTATATGAAAAATATGAATATGAAACATTTAATCAAATCTTTAACAGCGCTGGTCTTAATATCTGTATTAATCACACCCGCATTAGCTTACAATATAAATTACGATGAACAAAACGGGTGGTATACGGATCAAGTCAATATATCTTTTGATAACTCTTCATTTAACAATAGCTCATGGAAGACTGCTTTTTTGACTTCTGCAAATACTTGGGCGGCACAGTCTTCTAATTTGAATTTTTATACGACAACCGCACAAAACATTTCGGGGGTAAATGTATATTATGGACCCGTCTCGGCAAATTCTGTTGCTACTGAGAAAACATTTATTTTCAATGCAACTGTAAATCCGCATTATTTCGGATATATTGGCAGATCAAATGTTGTTTTTAACAGCAGCTGCAATTTTACAACAAATCAAAGCCAAGCGAATTCTACCTGCTCACCTTCTCTTCGATTGTATGATGTTCAAACAATTGCAACTCATGAATTGGGGCACTCTGTCGGATTGAGTCATTCAAACATCGCCACTGCCGTTATGAGGGGTACTCCTTTACCTACGATTTTTAGAACACTGCAAAGTGATGACAAAAACGGTGTCAAATTCATTTATAATTCTTGGCAGCCGCCATCCGGTTCCAAATCTGTGACTGATTATAAAAAAGGTGATGGGTTGGATATTAATGTGGCAGGCTCCCCTATCGGCTACAATGAAAAAGAGCTCATTGAATACTCAGATCTAATCATTAAAGGCAAAGTCATTGGACAAACATCTCCGAAGTGGAATACTAAAGACGGAAGTGAACCGGAAACTGAGGAACTTCTCGGTCCGTATTCCATTATCTATTATGATGTTGTAGTGGAAGTTGATAAAACGTATAAGGGCGAACTTCCAAAAGATGTTGATAACAGAATTTATATTCGTAACATCGGCGGAACTATCGGAAATATAACCGTCACATCAGATGAAAATAAATTTGAAAAAGGACAAGAAGTTTTTCTTCATTTAAAAAAGAATTCTGATACGATTACATCGAATTATGGTCCTCAGGGTTATTATGTAATCGGGGGAGATTATAATCTTGATACGAATGTCATTAATCTTGGTAATGATGTCATCTCAAAAATGGAAACTGCAACATAAACAAGGATTTGAAATAAAAAAGTCTTAAGAAATTCTTTTGTTTTTATTTCCTAACTCCAAAAATTAAGATTAAATTATGAGATTAGAGCTTTTTATAGTGCATATTAATCTAATATAAATCTGCTATAAATCACTCTCTTCTCTCATAATTCTATTTTTACTGTTCAATATAAATTGCCGGTCTTCCCGGTTCTGCGAATCTTGATTTCTTTTCAGGGTCGTAAGCTTCTCCTGCGTCAATCTCTTCGGCGCTGAAAATTTCAACGGGGCAGCCGAATTCTTTTTCAAGGAAAGGCTTTGCTTCTTCCAGAACCTGTTTTTCGTCCAAGTCCGCATTCAAATATTTCAAAACAATATCAATGGATGATCCGCGAATATCATTCGCGACTTTTTGAACATATTTCTGCCCTTCTTTGCCGCGGGAACGAATTGTCGGGTCAGCCATGCTTTTCTGAATCAGCTCTTTGACATCAACGTTATTGCGGACAGCCTCTGTAATCATTACTGCTTTTTCTTTCACGTCTTCTTTCACGTAGTGACCCATTGTTTCAACGGCGGCAGTCACAATTTCAGGATCTGTTCTGATTCCCTTTGCAATTTCTTCCGTCGGAACAAATTCGTCAGATGCCAGCGCAATTTCAGCAGCTTTCTTCAAAATCAAAACGCGCCATTCGTGTGTTGTGTAAAGATAAACTTTTTTCGGGGTGATTTTTGCCACGCGAATAATTTCTTCAACATCTTCAAGAGTCTTGATGATGATGTTTTCGGCAACTTCGGCGGACTCATCAACCAAATCCGGATTTTCTGCCGGATACGGCACAAACGCAATGGACTCCGCGTGTCCGAGTTCACTCCACACTTCTTCGCAAATGTGCGGCGTAAACGGCGCCATTAATTTCGTCCATGTTTCAACGACTTCGGTCAAACACTGTTCGCCGCCGCGTTTGTGGTACCATCTGATATCATTGTAAATCAAAAAGAAAGCATTCTGAATCGCATTTCTGGTATGGATGGAGTTCAAAGCATCATTGACTTCACGAATGTATTGCTGCATTCTGCTTTCAATCCATCTGTCAATGTGTGTTTTTTCAGAATTTTCCGGGATTTTACAACCGCTTTCAACGACTTGTCTCACGAAATTATAGAATCTGGCAAGCTGTGTTCTGGATGATTCAATTCCTTCTTTACGCCAATCGGCATCTTGCGCCTGCTCGGCAGCGGAGAGGATGTACATGCGCGTGACATCTGCACCGTATGTGTCAACCGCTTCTTTAAGTGTCAAAATCGGACCTTTGGATTTGCTCATCTTTTGTCCTTCAAGAGATACGAAGCCGTTAACTGCAAGCGCTTTCGGCCACTTTGATTCATCAAAGAGCGCGACATGGTGGAAAAGGAAGAACAGCAAGTGGTTTGGGACCAAATCTTTGCCGGATGAGCGAATGTCAACAGGATACCAATAATTGAATTCCGTTTTCATTTTGTCAATGAGGTCGGCATCTAGTCCGCTTGAAGCAGCAGCAATTTCTGCTGTTCCGACATCCAAAAAGAGGTAGTCCAAAAACGGACGTGTCATCATTTCCGGCGTAATTGTTCCGTCGTTGATGTAATTGGCGATTGTATAATAAGACATATAAATTGTTGAATCGCCGAGGGATTCTATCAGCCAGCGCGGATCGCACGGCAGCTGTGTGCCGAGTCCTTTTGTTCGGGCGCAGGCTTTGTCTTTGAGCCAATCGATTTTGTTTTCAAATTCCACGCGGAATTCCGGCGGAATGATTTCCATCATGCTGAGGCATTTGTAAACTTTATTTTTCCATTCAGGATTAGAATAATTCAGGAACCATTGACCTTTGACCATATTGACGACACACATTGTTCCGCAACGGCACTGAACCGGCTCGCTGAATTCGTAGAAAATGGTGCCGATGCCTTGGGAAATGAAATCCTGTGTCAAACGGTCTTTAATTTTTGAAACCGGCATTCCTTGATATTTTCCGGTAATTTCTTTGAGTGTTCCGCCATGGAATTCTCGGCGGTAAACGATTTTTGTTGCTTCTTCCGCTTTCGGATCTTTTTGATCGGTTACGCCGAGTTCTGCAACAACTTCGGCTGCCGGCGCTTCGCCGTAGTCGGGAACATCAATGACTTGAATCGGCTTGACGTTTTGAATATCTTCGGCAGTGATGCCGTATTCTGTCAAATTTTGTTTTGCCAAATCTCTGAGCGCCAAATAATCGTAAGGCGCGTGAGCCGGAACACTCATGACAACACCGCTTCCGTTGTTTCCGCGAACGAACGGGGCGGGCAGAATCTGAATCATGTTGTCGGTTGCCGGGTTTTTGAGTTTCAGTCCGATGAGGTCGTTGGCATTCATTTCTTCAATCAATTCAACATTCCAGTCGGTGTAAAGCAATTTTTCATATGCTTCTTTGCTGACAACCCAATATTCTTCAAGCTCGTCTTTTTCCATTTTCAGTTTGACATAACTGACTTCGGGATTGAGCCAAAGGTTTGTCACACCGTAAACCGTTTCCGGGCGCAGTGTCGCGCAGGGGAAAATCATGTTTTTGTGTCTGAATTTAATCAGTGTGTATTCGACAAGCGTGGCTTCTTCGCCGCGCAAAATGTCGTGATCTTCGACGGGGTTGTTGTCGTGCGGGCACCATTTAACGGGATGGGAGCCTTTGACGATGAGTCCTTTGTCGTAAAGATTGTTATACTGCCATTCGATAAATTTCTGGAACGCCGGGTCCATTGTTGTGAATTTTCGGCGCCAGTCGATTGAATAACCGATGATGTTCATGGCTAATTCTGCTTCGACTTTGAAATAATCAACAATTTTTTCGGGTTCATCCAGTGTCGGAAGAATGTTTTTCGGAATGCCGTGAAGTTCGGTGTAAACTTTCATCGTGGTTTCGTCTTTTTCACGAATCAAATCCGCTAAGCCGACAATCGGCGTTCCTGTGACGTGAAAACCCATCGGGTAGAGGACATTGTAACCTTGCATACGTTTGTAGCGGGCGATGACATCGCCGATGGTAAACGTACGTGTGTGACCGGCGTGCAGGTTCCCGTTTAAATAGGGGAATGGGATTGTGATGAAGTATTTGTCCTTTCCTAAGTCGGGATTGGCTTCAAAGGTTTTTTCAATTCTCCATTTTTCCTGCCATTTGGATTCGGTCTCTTGTATGTTATAGTCCTCTTGCATTTGTTTCACCGATGTTTTTCGATCATTATTTTTGTTATTCTCTCTGTCTCTTCTTTCTGTTTTTTAAATATTGCTCATATTTATTCAAAAACAGCTTTTCTCAAAGCTTCCAAATTCGCTTCAACGGTAACCGGTTCGACACAGACGCTGATAACTTCTTCCGGATCTTTGAGGAGGTGACCGGTGGTGACACAGACAACGGTTTCGTCTTTGGAAATCAGTCCTGCTTCGACAAGCTTTCTGAGGCCGGCAACGGATGTTGCGCTGGCAGGCTCAACACCTATGCCTTCCAATTGCGCTAAGTCTTTTTGTGCTTGGATGAGTTCGTCATCTGTAACGGATTCGGCCATGCCTTCTGATTCTTTGATGGCGATGAGTGCTTTTCTGGCATTAACGGGGTCACCGATACGAATAGCGGTTGCGATTGTTTCGGGGTTCTTTTCCGGTGTAATGTCCGCTGCATCAGCTTTGTAAGCTTTGACAATCGGGCAGGCGCCTTCTGTTTGAATGCCTGTCATCTTGGGGCGCTTATCGGTGATTCCGAGTGTTACGAATTCTTTAAAGCCTTTGTTGATTGCGGTAATGTTTCCGGCATTTCCGACGGGGAGAACAACGCGGTCGGGGACTTTGAATCCGAGCTGGTCAACGATTTCAAAGGCAATTGTTTTCTGTCCTTCCAAGCGGTAGGGGTTGACGGAGTTGAGGAGATAAATCGGCTCCTGCTCACAGAGTTCGCGAACGAGCGCGAGTGCATCATCGAAGTTTCCTTTAATCATGATGACTTTTGCGCCGTGCATAAGCGCTTGTCCGATTTTGCCGAGCGCGACTTTTCCTGCCGGGAGCAAAACAACGGACGGGATTCCTGCCTTAGCACCGTAAATGGCGAGTGCTGCGGATGTGTTTCCTGTGGATGCGCAGGCAACTGTTTTCATACCGAGTTCGATTGCTTTGGAAACGCCGACGGTCATGCCGCGGTCTTTAAAGGAGCCGGTCGGGTTCATACCTTCGTGTTTAACGTAAAGTTCTTTGACGCCGATTTTGGCGGCGAGGCGGTCGCACTTGTAAAGCGGTGTTCCGCCTTCGCGGATGCTGACCGGTTCGATTGCAATCGGGAGCAAGTCTTTATATTTCCAAACGGACGGGGGAGCGGTTTTGAGCTTCTCCATGTCCATATTCTTTTTGATTTCATTATAGTCGTAAATGACATCCAAAAGGCCGTCGCATTTGCGGCAGGTGTAGATAATTTCAGTTTTATCAAAATCTGCGCCGCATTCAATACATTTAAGGTAATATTCCATTTTGTCTGCTCCTGTTTCGAAGAATAATCGGTTTCATTGTTGGTTTATATTATATGAAATAAAAAATGAATATTGATTTTATTTATTATCTTATCGATTGATAGGGTTTCAGAACTATTTAATTCATTATTAAGTTTGTGTCAAGTTTGTACCTTTATTCAACTATTTTAGAAAAATTTTAGAAAAAACGCGGGTGATTTTTTCAATTTGGCAAAAACGGTGCAGTTCGCGCGCGCATGGGCTGCATGACAGTAGCAACGGTTTTTTGGGTGGCCGTAAATGTTTCAAAAAATCGGGGTTCGGTTTTTATTATTTCTGTAAAAGCTATGTTGTTCGCGCGCGCATGAGCTATTGCGGTAAAGATGCTTATCTTACAGCGGCGGCGGCCGCTAAAATCGCGAAGCGATTTTAAATGCAAACGGTCCCTGCTGCAA
>JAJDHP010000040.1 GCA_030266245.1 Methanimicrococcus sp. OttesenSCG-928-J09 | reverse complement strand
TAGCAGTAATAGTAAAGTTAGATAGCAGCGGCAAACGAAAAGATGTGGAGGTAGCTGTGCCAATTAGTTTTGCGTTCGGCAGGTGCATATAATTAAAAAAATAAAATAAAAATTAAAGTTCGTTTTCTCATTATTTTGTAAAATTGGTGCAGATCGCGCGCGCAGTCGGTCGTTACCGACTGCAAAAACCTTGTATTTCATGTATGCTGCCGCATTTCTCAGAAGAGTATTTATTTCAAGTCATCCGTATGTTCACAAAGTATTATTCACGTATCGAATATTTTTTAAACGGAGGTTTAGGTTATGGAACACGAACACAATCATGGTCCCGGCTGCGGCTGCGGTGACTCAAAAACAGTCGTCATAGAATTTGACGATGACACATCAATTGAATGCGAAATTATCGGAACATTCGAAGTTGATAACAAAGAGTATGTCGCCTTATTGGCACAAGACGGATCCGAAGAAATTTTGCTTTACGGCGTCAAAGAATCTGACAACGAAGATGAAGATATCGAACTCATTGATATCGAAGATGAAGAAGAATTTAAGAAAGCGGCCGAAGTTTTGGATTCGCTTTTGGAAGATGATTCCTAATTTATTTCTTTTTTACTTCTTTTCTATTTTTTTGTTTTTCAGATAATTTCAGTTTCAATTTTTAGAATTCGAGATATTTTTCTATTTTTTTGGATCCCGTTTCATTTTCAAACGTATTTTCTAAAATTGTTGCATTGGGATTAATCTGCCGAACACTTTCCCGAATCATTTCAAGTTTATTTTCTTCAACCAGATCCGTTTTATTCAAAACAATAATTTCAGCAACAGTGATTTGATCAAAAGTTATTTTCTTCTTCTCTTTTATATTCTTAAAAAAAGCTGTGCAGTCAATTAAAGTGAAGAGCGGCGTGAATTGATATTCTTCCGTTCCCGCTTTCAAAGACATTTTTTCTAACTCATCTCTGACAACCAACGGTGAAACTGTTTCTTTAGGCTCAACAAATAGAATATCCGGATGAATCTTTTCAATCAATTGGTCGACAGCTGTTGTCATTGCTTCTTTCAAATTACAAGTCACACAGGCCATCGTAATCTCTTTGGTTTGAATGTCATAGCTCATTAAATCGCCATCTAAAACAATTTCGCCGACCTCATTCGTAAAATACGCGATCGTTTTACCGTTAGCTGAAAGTAATTTTCCGAGTTCGCGAATCAGAGTTGTTTTGCCGCTTCCAAGAAAACCGCCGATAATTACTATTTTTGTGTTCATTTTCGTCAATCTTCCTTTATTTTTACCAATCTTCTCCTAATTAAGAGTTGAATGTTTAATAATCTCTCCGTTTCTTTTAAATATTAAAAAATCCTTTTACCACTCTCTTTAAAAGAATCAATATGCCAACGTGGCAGAGCGGCTATGCGTTCGCCTGCAGAGCGAATATATTTCGGTTCGAATCCGGACGTTGGCTTTTTTTTTATTTATTTTTTCATTACTCAGCGTACGCTTTTTTACTTATGTTTCAAATATTTTTTTTGATTAAAGCTACCGCTTTTCAATTTGTATCAAATCAAAAAAAGTGGGAAAACATCTTCAACAGATGTTTTAAGCCATTCAGTTTTAATATTTGTTATCTTTTGATTGCAATTTGCAGTCAAAATTATTGATGTAATCTTAAATCCAATCTAATATGATTAATCAATCAGCTTGAAAGTGCTAAAATCGCTTCGGCTAAATCGCCGTTGTTTTCTTCAAGCGCCTTTTTAGCTTCTTCCTCAGAAACACCGGTCTGCTCGCAAACCAAACGAACATCTTCATCCGGAATAACAAGTTCTTTGGGTGCTTTTCTGACATCGCCGTTGATTTGATATGTGTCAACACCTTGTGCCGTCATAATTGAAATTGACGGGTTTTCAATAATAATATCGCCGTCTGTTGTTTTAATGATTACCTGTTCAGCATTGTCGATTTCACTCATTTCAATACCAAGCTGTTTCATCATTCCCTGCATTTTTTTCGGATTCATACCGCCGCGTCCGCCGCCCATTCCCGGAAACATATTTTCTTCTCCTGATTAATATTAATAATGCTAATAACAATTTTACAAATTTTTAAAATTAATTTAATAATAGCCGATGAACAATAAATATCAATTAATTTAATGTCTGTAAATAAATTTAAATAATTAAAAAAGACACGATAAAGCAGCGTCAGTTTGCTGCTTTCGTGCAAATAATACTTCTGTTCTCAAATTAATGGCAGCCGGCACATCCGCCGCCGCAGGGTTCAGCTGTCGGATCTTCAACAATAAAACCGGTTCCCATTTCGTTGTCAATGTAGTCAATGACCAAATTTTCAACGGTTTTCTCAAGTTCGTTGTCATAAACAACTTTAACAGCGCCGAGTTCAACTGTTTTGTCAGCGTCTGTTGCAGCTTCTTCCAAAGCAAGACCGAAAGACGGACCGCCGCAGCCGATGCCTGCAATGAAAACACGAAGAAGGTGGTCTTTTTTGTTTTGTTCTGCCAATACATCGTTCAAAGCAGCAACAGCCGCGTCTGTAATTGTTACCATAATATTTCTCCTGGTTTTTGTTTTTGTCTGTTTTTAATCATTACTTTATTGAATTTCCTTCAATAGAGAACACTATTCACAAATCAGATATAAATCCTTTTACAATTCGTCATTTTTAATTACACAATTACATTACAACATTACACAAATTCTGCGCCGTCATCTGCCGGATTTGTAAGCGGCTGACCGTTGTAAGCATTGATTTCCAAAGCTGCTTTTTTGCCCTGAACTTCCCAAATGGATGCAAATACCTGTGACACTTTGATTTCAAAGTCCTTCTCTTGCGGGCGGAATACTTTGTTTTGATAAATGATGGACTGTGCGTCCATATCATTGGATTTGACTTCTTGGGTGTGCTGTCTTTTCAGCTTTTCCAAAATCGCTTTCTGAGCTTCCTCTTTTGTCATTTTCGGCTGCTTCATCACATATTCAATGTCCGGAATTTCAGTCTGCGTTCCGATATCGCCCAATTCAATATCATCTTCAATACCGTTGACAGCGTTATACAAACCTTCGCCGGATGCTGCCATTTTTACATGGTCGCTGCCGACTTTACGGTCCACTTTCAGCGTGTAAGTGTATTTCCAGTACGGAACAAATTTTAAAATAACATCTTTAACTTCGCCGAATGATGATTTACCGGCCGCTGCCGCGCGTTCAATCGGCATATTAATTGTCGATGCGCGAATGCCAAGCGTTTCCTTTTTGTCGGCATGGAATCTTTCCGGCTCTTTTTCCGGAATGTCATATGATTGCGGGAGTGGTCTCGGCGCTTCAATATATTCCGATCCTCTGCTCTGTTCTCTGCCGCGGGAGTCAGCTTGTCCTGTGCCGCCGAATATTGCTGCCGTCACATCTTCTTCTGACATTTCAGAAGAATCAAAAATACTGCTGAAATCGAAATTTCCTGCCGGCGCTGCCGTTCCCGACGGCATAGATGTTATCGGGTCTTTTTCTTCGTGATAAAATTCCGGTAAGACACCGTTTGCGGGGTTCTTTGAATTGGCAAAAGCGCTTACCGGATCAAAGTTTTTTTTTTGATCCAAAAGAGATTCTAAACAATAGTTGCCGACAACGCTTTCTAATGTTTCGCGGCTTAAATTTTCAACCATAAAAATGCCGACCTGGCGCGCGAAAGCATCTCTGTCCCAAATCATAACGCCTGTATCTTCAGCATATTTGCGAACTGTGTCTTCGCCGCCTTTAATTTTCTTGGTTGTAATGTAGAGGCTGTTCTTTCCGTTTGCCTGCTGTGTAAAGCGTTCAAGCGTGTTGATGTTGCCTTCAATATCGCATTTGACCCAAATTTCGTAATCCTGACGTTTGCCGACAATATCACAAAAAGTGCCTTCACTTGTTTCATAACCGTAGGATTTGAACATTTCCAAAAGAAGTCGCAGAAGTTCCTGTTTCATATTTTAATCTCTGAATTTTTAATCTGAAATGATGTGGCTTTAAAATTAATTAAAATTAATGTAAGCTTATATAAAAATATAATCTGTAAACACGTTTTTATTATAAATATTATTCAGTCCCGCTTTTTGAATTTCTAATTTCCTCTTTTAAAATCCCAATTTTATCAGAATATGATTGCTTTCATTTTCTATCCAATAATTGACATGTTCATTTTTTATTCTCTAATATTCTGTCATTTTGTTTACCTGATGAGAAAATTATATATTTTTTGAACAGTCAATTACATTTCAAGTCATCTTTTGCTTTTTGTTTCTTTTCCCTATTAATATCTGTTAATATTAGGGAAATGCAGAAGCAGATGCCGTTTTAATTTCACAGCTTTGCAGCTGTTATCTATATACTTATCCTCGGAGGGATTATTATCGCTTTAACTGATATTTTAGAGACGGCAATTCCTTATACGGAGTGGGCGGTTTCAGACCTCTTACTTGCGATTGCTGTTCTTATTATTGCTTTTATTGTTGCCCGCATTCTTATCAGCGTTTTCAAAAGAGTATTGAACAAAACAAAAATTCCGGAATTAGCTGCCAGCTTTTTGGTTCAGTTAATTACGGCGCTTTTGTATGTTGCCGTTTTATTGGCTTTCTTTTCCGCGCTCGGTATTACTGTCAGCTCAATCATTTTAGGTTTGTCAGCCGTCATCGGTTTAATTTTAGGTTTTGGTATGCAGGACACGCTTACAAATTTAGGCGCCGGTGTTTGGCTTGCCGTTTTGGAACCTTTTAAAAAGAACGATTACATCACAGTCGCCGGCCAAACCGGTCATGTCAAAGATGTCGGTCTCATGTCTACCGAACTCATTACAGTTGACAATGTTTACATCATGCTTCCGAACAAAATGGTTTGGAACAGCGCGATTGTCAATATGTCTCATTTGCCGACACGCCGCTTTGAATTAACCATGACATTCAATTTAATCGGCGATGCCGACGGAACAATCAAAGCTGTTCTTGATGTCTTGAACAAAAACCCTGAAGTTCTCCAAACGCCCGAACCGAAAATTTTCATTTCGAATTTAACGGACGCAACCGCAGATCTGCAAATCCGCGCATGGGCAAATACTGATGATGTTGCCACAATTACAACCATCGTCAAAGAAGATCTTTTAAGAGAATTTGATAACAAATAATCAATGAATTTTTGTAAAATCTAAAATAGACAAAATCGGGAAACGTTGGCTTTTCAACGTTTCTTCTTTTTCTCTTTTTCTTTCTCTATCTTTCTTTTTTTATAATCTGTTCTATTCATTTCATTGCGTCTGCCATCGCGCGCGAGCTGCACCGTTTTTTAGAAGATTGAAAAAATCGCCCTCTGTTTTTTGATTTAAGATTATTGGTCTTCTGTTTCCTAATTTTTGGACAAATCTAAACATCCGTTTTTAAAAACTTTCCAAATCCAAACGCCCCTTTTCCAAAATCTAAAAAAACAACTTTCAATCGAAAAATGGCGTTTCTTTTTCATGATATTTGATAAAAAACCGAAGTTTCATTTTGTCAATAAAAAGAAGCCCCCCTCCAAACTTCGATTTCGCGAACGGAGTGAGTGAAATCGAATTTGGAGAGGTTATTAAATAAGAAAAATATAATCAAACACGAAATACATCATTTTTGTCAATGCCTCTGACTTTGCAAATAATTCTGTTTTACGCTTTTATCTAAATTTGATTTATTTCTTTTGTCTAATTCTTTTGTCTAATTTTGTAACAAATAATGTACCTGCCCATGCAAAACTAATTATCACAGCTACCTTGCCGATTCCGTTTTGCTGTTGCTACTTTACTATTTCTGTTTGCTGCCGCTACCTTACTGTTGCCGTTCTGCCACTTCCAACTTCCTGCCCACGCACGCGCGACCCGCCCAAATTTAAAAAATTCTGCTAAATCCCACCTTGTTTTTTTGAAATAATCTGTCATCACGGCTGAGATTTTTTAACAATTCTGTCTAAACTATAATCGTTTTTTGAAGTAATTTGTCATTATATTTGCCGCTGTATATTCTCTTCTATTATTCTATTTTCTCTCTTCTTTGTGTCTCTTGATATTCGTTTTTATCTTCAAATTCCATCCGAATGATTTATATATGTCTTAATTTAAAGTTCGAAATTGGTAATATTTATAGATGATAAATATTGGTGATAAAAATGAAGATTGCAATTTTAGGTGGAACCGGCAATATCGGTAAAGGCTTTGCGCTCCGTTGGGGACAAATCCATGATGTGATTGTCGGGTCAAGAGAACAAGAGAGAGCACAGCAAGCTGCAGACGAATACTCTGCATTTTTGAAAGAAAGATCACTGCCGTCTAAAATTACAGGCGACGAAAACAAAGCCGCGGCAGAAGCTGCCGACATCGTTGTCATTGCAATTCGCTATGACCAAATTCCGTCCGTCATGGAACACATTAAACCCGCGCTCTGCAACGGTCAGACTGTGTTGTCCGTCGTCGTTCCGATGATTAAAGACCGCTGCTACTTAAATATGGGAACAGAACCTGTTAAGATCGAAGTTGATCCCGAAGAATACAACGCCGATTACTTCTGTTTCGCACCGCCGAAATCCGGCAGCGCCGCCAAAGAAATCCAAGCCCTTCTCCCGCCGGGAATCGACTTGGTCGCCTCATTCCACAATGTCTCTGCCAAGCGTTTGGAAGACTTTGACAAAGACATGGACTTAGACATCGCTGTCTGCGGCAACAACAAACAGACAAAAGACGTTATTATGCAGCTCGTCCGTGACATCCCCGGCTTAAACCCCGTCGATGTCGGTCCCCTTGAAGCGGCCGCGCTGACAGAACCGATTACACCGCTGCTTCTTAATGTTGCAAAAATGAACAAAGAGCTGCGCCACGCCGGTGTGAAATTCTCATAATCGGTGTCGGTTTATTATACATTCTATTCAAAAAGTTGAAAATTGATTTTTTCTAATTTTTAACTTTTTTCAATTTTATTTTTTAAAAAACGTTCCTGTATCCTTTTTATTTTTTTCAATTTCGTTTCTTGGCAATAATTTTATTTGTTTCCCGCTGCCTGTCTTTCTGAGGCCGCCGCCGCGCGCGAGCCGCATCATTTTTTCCAAAATAAAATAAAACCGCAGTACCCGTTTTCATTTTTTATTTTAATTACATGCACCTGCCGAACGCAAAACGAATTGGCAGTTGGAGGGCGATGTTTGTTACCGGTTGGTGTCAGTTTTCCGTTTTACAGTGGGAGGGCGGTTTGCATTTAAAATCGCTTCGCGATTTTTGCGGCTGCCGCCGCATCGGTCAGCATCTCACTCCGTCATGCTGTCTATCACGTTGTCCGTCGCGCGCGAGCCGCTTCATTTTTTTACAAATCAAAAAAATCTCCGTCGTTTTTTCCATTTTTTGAGTGATACATAAATTTATACTTGTAACGGATTTATATTCTAAAATTTATTACAATTATATTTCAATAAAACATTCAGAGTGTTAATTATGGCTCAATTTACAACGATTTCAGAGATTCTTGAAGCGGTGGAAGAGCAGGAAATAGATTTCGTCAAATTCCATTTTTCGGATATTGACGGGATTTTCAAAGAGATTGATGTTCCTGCGTCGCTTCTTGAAAACGCATTTTCTAAAGGATTACCGTTTGACAATTCTGTCGGCGGCACTTTCAAACCGACCGGTGCTGATTTAATGCTTAAACCCGACCCGAGAACGTTTTCTATTCTCAAAGACAAAAATGCGAAAATAAAATACGGCCGCGTTATTTGCGAGCTGACTTTTTTAGACGGTCAATCCTTTGACGGCTGCGTCAGAAGCACTTTAAAATTATTCGTCCGCAAAATTTACCAATCCGGCTACACGTTTTCGGTTTCTTCGTCGCTCAGTTTCTATTTATTCGATTCCGCTTTTACAGGATGCGAATGCACTTCTGCAGGCAACACCGGAACGATTTCCGACATCGAAGACACTAAAAGAGATCTTCTGGCATCTTTTAATGATGCTGAAATTGATATTGTCTCTTTGCGGCAAACCCATGTGGGCGGACCGATTTCAATTGTTTTTAAAGAAGGCAGCGTTTTAAGAACGGCTGACAACATCATGACCGCTAAATATTTGGTCCGCGATGTCGCTCGCCGCCACAATTTGCACGCCTCTTTTATGCCGAAACCCATGACGGCAGCCGAAGGACTGTCAACAACATTTGGCTTCACGCTGATGAAAGATGAATTCAACGAATTCTATCATCCCGATCAGGATATGATGATTTCCGACAAGGCGCGCGGCTTTATCGCCGGCATTTTCAAACATATCCGCGCCATCAGCGCCGTCACCAACCCGACCGTTAATTCCTACAAACGAATTGTTCAGAAAGGAAAGGCGCCCTATTATGTTTCCTGGTCCGCTGTTGACCGCAACTCTCTGATTCGCCTGCCGTCTTCACGCGGGCGCGCGACAAA
The DNA here is from genome assembly GCA_030266245.1 of Methanimicrococcus sp. OttesenSCG-928-J09. Lineage (GTDB taxonomy): Archaea > Halobacteriota > Methanosarcinia > Methanosarcinales > Methanosarcinaceae > Methanimicrococcus. The sequence goes on along the minus strand of JAJDHP010000040.1, from coordinate 2,316 downwards.
GATTGAAGTTCAGAATGCCGACTCCGCCTGCAATCCGTATCTTTCACTCTTGGTGCTGCTGTCCGCCGGCATTTCCGGAATGGATGATAATTTAACACCGATTGCCGCCGTTAATTTCGAAACGCATGATTATTCCGAATCCGAAAAGCAGGCACTGTCTGCCGGAACACTTCCTAACACGTTACGTGAAGCATTGGTTGCTTTCAATGCCGACCCGCTGGTTAAAGAGGCGCTCGGGGAATCCATTTCAACAACGCTTCTTCAAACAGCAACGATTGAATGGAACGATTATATCGGCTGCGTTCATTCATGGGAACTTGAAAGGTATTTGTAAAATTGAAATTATCTCAATTTTACTTTCAAAATTTTATTTTTATTTTTATTTTTATTTTTTATTTCTATCTCTTATTATTTACATTTAATTCAATTAATTATCAAAAAAAGAAAACGAGTGATTGATTTGACAAATGATCAGCAAACTTTAGACAACATTGCGCTTCTTCTTGAAAAATATTCAAACGCGCACGGTGTTTCCGGTAACGAAGATGAAATCCGCCGCCTCCTGAAAGAGGATTTGAAAGACTGCACGGATGAAATTAAATTCGATGCGCTCGGCAGTTTAATTGCGGTCCGCAAAGGCAGTTCTCCAAACGGTCCGACAATTATGCTGGCCGCGCACATGGATGAAATCGGTTTAATGGTCAAATACATTGACGACAACGGTTTTTTGAGATTCGCTAAATTCGGCGGCTGGTTTGACCAGACACTTCTCAACCAGCGCGTGATTGTTCACGGTTCCAAAGGCGATGTTTACGGGGTCATCGGATCCAAGCCGCCACACGTTATGACACCGGAAGACTCGAAATCTCCTGTCAAACACAAGGATATGTTTATTGATGTCGGCGCCAAGAATGCTGAAGATGTTAAAAATCTCGGCATCGAACCCGGAACTTATATCACAACCGACCGCGATTTCCAAAAACTTATAAACAACCGCGTGACCGGCAAATCTTTTGACAACCGTGTCGGCGTTGCATTAATGATTGAAGTGATGCGCCGTCTTAAAGGCAAAGACATTAAAGCAACCGTCTGCGCTGTCGGTACCGTTCAAGAAGAAGTCGGTCTCAAAGGCGCCAAAACAGCAGCCTACGCGTCCAACGCTGATGTTGCGCTCGCTCTTGACACCACTGTTCCCGGCGACCATCCCGGAATTACCAAACTCGATTCTCCGCTTGAAATCGGAAAAGGTCCGATCGTCGGCATTTCAGACGCTTCCGGTCGCGGTTTGATCGCTCATCCGCAAGTTGTCAAATGGCTGCGCGAGTCTGCCGATAAGATTGAAATCGACATCCAGCTCGGTGTCGGCGAAGGCGGTACAACCGACGCTACCGCGATTCATCTCACAAAAGAAGGCATCCCGACAGGCGCCGTTCAAATCGGTACGCGCTATATTCATTCCCCCGTTGAAGTCGTTGATTTGAATGACATCGCCGATGGCATTGATTTAGTCGTTGCCGCAATCGAAAGAGCACACAAATATTTTACAAAAAATGAATGATTTCGGTCATTCCTTTTTTCTTTCTTTTTTATTCTTCTTTTTATTCCGTTTGTTTGTTTGTTTGTTTGTTTGTTTGTTTTCTTTTTCGACCGGCGTCGCCGCGCGCGAACGTGCCATATTTACCTTACCTATTCCGTTTTGCTATTGCTACCTTGCCGTTTCCGTTTGCTGCTTCTACCTTACCGCTACCGTTACTGCTGCTGTCAACCGCCGCCACGCGCGCGAACCGCACAAATTTTACAAATTTTGAAAAATCGCCTCTCGTTTTTTTCAATCCGAAAATCTCCCCGTTTTATTCTATTCTTCAAAAATCTTTTAATTTTAGAATCGCCTTTCTTAATTATTTCATATATCACAATAAACAATATTATCAATATTATTTTGAGAACGGAGGAACAAAAATGGCATTATTTAATTCCGAGATGACGCCGGAAAAAGCGATTGAGGCGCTCGGATCGGACAAGGAAGCAAAAGTTGAAAAAGGGATTGAATTCTTAACAGCAGGCGGCGCCGAACTTTTGCCGTTTATGGTCAAACGGTTCGGGGAAATTGTTCCGCAAGCGACACGTTCTAAAAAACATCAGCTTGCCGCCGAACGACTTTATGATTTGCTGTGCGGCGCCGAACTGCCGGTCGAATTGTGCGCATCGTTTCTTGAATCTCTCTTAAACGCGCCCGAAAATCTTTCATTCAATTTGGACGAGTTGCCGGTCGATGTCGTTATTAACGGCTATTCTTTCCTCGAAGAAACAATTCGG
>JAJDHP010000004.1 GCA_030266245.1 Methanimicrococcus sp. OttesenSCG-928-J09 | reverse complement strand
ATAGGACAAACAAAAAAGCAAAAGCATAACTATCTGCCGAAATTTTTAAAATGCAAACCTTTAAATCTAAGCCTCAAAGTATTTTGCCGTCAAAGGACTTGTAAATCATGAAAATTAATCCCCGCTGCACTTATTGTCTGCTTTCCAGAATTCATTACCAATCAAATTTAGTAACAGATGACGCTGTCTTAATCAATAAAGTGATGAAAGAATGTATTTCAGCGCTCAATGATGAATATGACCCATCCAAAACATCAACGCACATCGGAACAGCCGTTCACCGCCGTTGTTTTGAAGTCCTCGGCAATCATGACCCTTACAAAGAAGTCAAAAAAATAAATACGCAGACAGCTCTTGAAATGCTGCCGGAAGTCCAAAAAATGATTTACGGGATTGATGGGACCGGAAAAGCGTGCACATTTGAAAACAGTCCTTTCCCGATAGAAGAAATCTTTGAAAAAGTTATCTTAGCCGCTGTCATCGGCAATTATTTTGATTTCGGCGTGATGGGAATTGACGCGTCGGATGAAGAATTTAAACTCAAATTCCATTCCTATTTTGAAAAAGGATTAGACATCAACGACACGAAAAAAATGATGACAATGCTTTCCAAAGTTGTTTATATGACTGACAACTGCGGCGAAATCGTTTATGACCGCGAAGTTTTAAAAGTTATCAAAAAGATTCAGCAGATGCAACATGCGCAGGAAAAAGCAGTAAATCCGAATGCGATACCGCCTGAATTAATTCTGATTGTCAGAGGCGCACCGATTTTAACGGACGCTGTATTAGAAGATGCCGAAAATCTGCAAATGGAAGCAATTGCTGACAAAATATTAACAACAGGAACAAATGCTGTCGGCATCAAATTTGAAGAGGCGCCGGAAGAAACAATTACGGCAATGAAAGAAGCGTCGCTCATCATTGCAAAAGGCATGGCCAATTTTGAAAGTCTTTCCGATGAAAAAGAAATGTACCCGATTGCATTTCTGCTGCGTACCAAATGTGAATCGGTTGCAGAAGCGATAGGGGTGGAGATGGGCGTGTCAATTGCAAAATTGAAAACAGAATAACTATAAATAAAAAGCACCCTTGTGTTTTAAAAACCGTTTTTTGGTTTAGTTTTGATGAGAATTCAAGATCATTTTTATTTATTTCACATTTTATGAGTTTTTATAATTACAAATTTTAAAGGTACAGATAATGTCTAAAGTAAAGGTTGCCATTAACGGCTACGGTACAATCGGCAAACGTGTTGCCGACGCAGTTTCGCTTCAGGATGATATGGAAATTATCGGCATCTCTAAAACACGGCCGAACTTTGAAGCCCGTACGGCTGCCTTGAAAGGATATAATATTTATGCGCCGTCTGACAAAATAGACTCTTTTAAAAATGACGGTTATACCGTTGCCGGCAGCATTGAAGACATGATAAAAGCAGCCGACATTGTTGTTGATTGCACGCCCGGAAAAGTCGGCGTTTCTAATAAAACGCTTTATGAAAAAGAAGGCGTGAAAGCCATTTGGCAGGGCGGCGAAAGCAAAGACATCGCCCCGATTTCATTCAATTCCGAAGCAAATTATGCCGAAGCTATCGGCGCTGATTACGTTCGTGTCGTTTCCTGCAACACAACAGGTCTTTGCCGTGTGATTTATCCGCTTGACCAAAAATACGGCGTTGAAAAAGTACGCGTTACCATTGTCAGAAGAGGCGGCGACCCCGGTGATATTAAAAGCGGGCCGATTGATGCGCTTGTTTTAGACCCGATCAAACTTCCTTCTCATCACGGTCCTGATGTGAAAACAATTATGCCTCACATTAACATTACATCGGCTGCCATCAAAGCACCGACTTCTTTTATGCACCTTCACGTTTTGAACATCCAGCTTAAAAAAGACTGCACAGCGGACGAAGTGAAAGATTTGTTCGCCTCACGCCCGCGCATTAATATGATTGCCGACGGCATTTCCGCAACGGCGCAGATTATTGAATTCGGCAGGGATTTAGGCAGACCGAGAAACGATATGTGGGAAAACTGCGTCTTTAAAGAATCCGTGTCTGTTGACGACGGTGAACTTTATTTCTTCCAGGCCATTCACCAGGAATCCGATGTTATTCCCGAAAACGTAGATGCGATCCGCGCAATGATGGGACTTGAAAAAGATAATTTGAAATCCATCGAGAAAACAAATAAAGCGATGGGAATCGGAATCTAATAATGGACTCTTGATAATTATTGAGAGCTGAGTGATACGGCTGATATACCATGTCTTCTGAAATTGTGATGCAGACAACGGATTGGGCGGAAAAGTACCGCCCGAAAACGTTTAAAGATCTGATCGGGAATAAAAAAGCAATCCATGAGCTGCGCTTGTGGGCGGAAGAATGGGAGAAAGGCGTTCCCGAAAAGAAAGCGGTGATTTTATCAGGAACGGCAGGTATCGGAAAAACTTCATCGGCTGCGGTTTTGGCTTCAGAAATGGGCTGGGAATATATTGAAATGAATGCCGGCGACCAGCGAACGGCAGACGTTATTGAGCGTATTGCCGGCGCGGCTTCTAAAACGACGACGCTTTTCAGTCATGAAGTGGATGAGGAGGGTAAAAAATCATCAGGCAGAAGACTGATTGTTTTAGATGAAGCGGATAATCTTCACGGCACTTATGATAAAGGCGGCAGCAAAGCGATTGCTGACGTGATTGATAAAACGACGCAGCCGATTCTTTTAATCGCGAATGATGTTTACGGCATTACGCAGACGATTCGGTCTAAATCGTTGGAAATTGAGTTTTCAAGGATTCAAACGAGATCTTTAGTTCCTGTTTTACAAAAAATCTGTCAAAATGAAGGTGTTGCGGCGGATGAAAAAGCGGTTTTAAAAATCGCTGAAAACGCAGGCGGCGATTTGAGAAGTGCGATTAATGATTTGCAGGCGGTTTCTGTCGGCAAAACTGAAATTTTGGAATCCGACATCGTTGTCTCCGGCAGAGATGTCAAAGAAACGATTTTTAAAGCGCTTGTGAAGGTTTTTAAGGGACATAACCGCAGAGAAGCGCTGGACGCGGTTCAAACGCTGGATGAGACGCCCGAAGATTTGATTTTATGGATTGATGAAAATCTGCCGATTCAATTCCCGAATCAGGATGAAAAAGGCAAACCCATTGAAGACGGCGTCAATCCGGATGTGGCTAAAGGTTATGAAGTTTTGTCAAAGGCAGATTTATATCTCGGTCGTGTGCGCCGCCGCCAAACATACAGGATGTGGCGCTATGCAAGTTTTATGATGACTGCCGGACCGATGTCGGTTCGTTCAAAGGAATATTCAGGTTTTATAAAATACACGTCTCCGACGCGTTGGAAACGAATGAGACAATCGCGATCGGTTCGGAATATGCGTGATAACATCGCGGTCAAAATTTCGGCGCGTCACAATAAATCCATGCGCGTTTCCAGAAATGAAATTATTCCATATTACCGCAGATTGATGGAAAATGAAGATTATGCGATCGCGCTTGCCGGCGAATCTGATTTCGATATGGACGAATTGGTTTATTTATTAAAAGCCAAGTCGGCGACAAAAAAAGTGCAGTCCGTTTATGAGAAATCACGCTTTATTGCGGCGGCGAAACGACCCGCTGAAACAGAATTCTTTAGGGCGCCGGAATCTGAAAAAAGAAGCACGACAGCTGCGGCAGATAAAAACCAGCTGACGCTTGAAGAAATCGCAAAGAAGAGCGAAGAAAAGAAAGCGGAAGAAGAACGGGTCGCTGCAAAAACGGAAGAAAAGCCGAAAAACCAAAAGAGTTTGTTCGATTTTTGATCTTTTCTCTCTCTTTTTCCGTTTTTATTTTTGAAAAAACGAGGATTGTTTTTTTCTATTTTTGAAAATTGATGCGGCTCGCGCGCGACGGCGGTGGCGCAGAAGGTAAAGTGTTGTTTCAGGTACTGTATTATAATAGCGGCGGCAGCCGCAAAAATCGCGTAAGCGATTTTTCATAAACACCGCCCTCCCACTGCAAACTAAAACCTGACTCCAAGTGGAAACTAAAACCTGACTCCAAGCGGCAACAACAGCCCAATTCCGAACGGAAACAGGAAACATACAAGCGGTTGCGGCCGGCACCTGACTTCGGCGGTGCTGCCATAAATAAATAAGTAAAAATCGCAAGTGAAAAGAGGAGCGATTTTTACGGTTTTGTTTGTTTGCTCAACTCAGCTTTTTACGGACGGTGTCGTAGAAACAGGCGTCTGAAAATTTAACAAATCTTCCGGGATAGCGAGCGCGCTTGATTGTGACGGTGTCATTTTCATTGACATGAATGAAATCTTCGCGGCGCTCTGTTTCAATTTCGGGCGGTGTTACGACTTTTCCATCAGTCACGACAACGATTTCTTTATTCGGCATTTTGATGCGGACGGTGATTTCACTGTCGAAGGGAACAACCCACGGGCGCGAGGAGAGTTTAAACGGTGCGATCGGAACGATGAGTATCGCGTCAACTTCGGGCGTCACAATTGGTCCGCCGGCACTCATTGCATAAGCGGTGGATCCGGTCGGCGTTGCGAAAACAATACCGTCGGCGCGGATTTCTCCGAGAAGACGGCGGTTGACGAGTATTTCATAAGTAATCATTTTGGCGGGATACGCGGAAGTTGCAACGACTTCGTTGATGGCGTTTCCGACAAATTTGCCGTTGATGGAAAGTTCTAAGCGCGGGCGTTCGTCATACATAAAACCCGCGATCGCTGTTTCAATCGCTTCAATTGCGTCTTCGGGGTCGATGTCGGCTAAAAAGCCGAGCGTTCCCATGTTGATTCCAAGAATCGGAATCGGATCGGGCATTTTTGACATATTTCTGAGAATTGTACCGTCGCCGCCGAGTGATATAACAAAATCAATTCCGGCGTCTTTCGTTTTGCCGACCGCGATTCCGCGCTCTTCCATATTGAGATATTTAGCGGGCGAGGAGGAGAGATAAATTTCAACGCGGTCTTTGAATGCGTCAACGATTTTTTGAATCATTTCAAGTGCCGCTTCGCTGTCACAGCGGGAAACGATCGCGATTTTTTTGACTTTGCCTTTGTAATAAAGCCAGTCGCCGCGGCAGTCAATTTCCGGGAATGAAATTAAATTAAGAATTTCCTGATGAATCATGCCGTTTGTGGCTACCAGATTAACCGGCTTAATATGATTGTCAGGCAGAAAAAGAGGGTTTCCGGTGCCGTCGGTCACAATACCGCCGGCTTCGCGAACAATAAGCTGTCCGGCGCCGATGTCAACCAACCGAAGTGTGCGGCGGACATCAACAAACGCGTCGATTTTACCGGCCGCGACATAACAGAGTTCAAGTGCGACGCTGCCGAGAACACGCACTTTCTGAACGCGGGAGCAGAGTTTGGCAGTTCTGTCTGTATTTTGGCGGTAACCGTAAGCGCTGATTGTGAATTCACGAACCGCCGATGCGCGCGACGATTCTATTTTTTGGTTGTTCATGTAAGCGCCTTTTCCGACTTCTGCATAAAATTCATCGCCGTTGGCCAGATTGCAGACATAGCCGAAAAAAATACCCGTAATATCCGGTTTGGAAAAAGCAATTGAGACGCTGTAAAACGGAATTTCGTGAATCGCGTTGGTTGTGCCGTCAAGAGGGTCAACAATAGCCGCGTATTCAAGATTATTAATGTCGCCGATAATCGTTTCGCCATATTCCTCACTGATAACGCGAAGAGAGAGCCCGCTTTCTTTCATTCGTTTCAGCATAGCTTCTTCGGCTGCCAAATCAATCCTTTTAGTATCGGTACCGTCGGCGCCGACAAACATAAATTCGTCAGCCTGTTCAGTCCCTTCCAGCGGCGAAATCGCTTTTCGGACATCAGCGTAAACAGCGCGGCAGAGTTCCAGCAATTCAGGATTCGGAGCGGATTGATTTTCGGACATAGTAAAAAGAATACAAACACTCATCCATAAAAATATGCCGTTTTTTTAAATAAGTAAAATCGAATTGTAAAAAAAACGGATTTATCAAAAAATCAAAAAAATAACATCGTTTTCATAAATTTGCTCAAAACCGAATTCCGTCTTTCCTTTTTGAAATTTAAGTAAAAGCGGAATTCGTGTTTGAGTGATTTAATAAAAACCGATGTTAATTTTTAATCAATAACGGCGAACCCCACTCAAATTTTGTGATTCGCCTGACGCGCAGCGGCAGACGAATGCAAAATTTGAGAGGTTTCCTAAATAATAAAAATGAAAGGAAACCAAAAGCTCTTGTTACCATTTATAATTAGAACTTTTGTTACTTACTTAGCTGCCACCACTTGTTATTCTGATTTTAATTTCATTATGATTATTTAATAACCTCTCCAAATTTCGATTCTGCTCACTTCGTTCACAGAATACGAAAGTTTGGAGGGGGGCTTCAATTCTTAAGAAAAAAAGTTAAAATTCTTAAGAAAATCTTGAAAAAAACGAAACATCCCTTTAATAAAAATTGAATAAAACCAAACGCCGCTTTTCAAATCATTAAAAAAAGAAAAGAGGGCGTTTCTTTTTTATCAAATTGATGAAAAACGATGTTTCGGTTTTGATAAAAAAATGAGAAACAAAAAGGGTAAAATGTGCAGTAATAGAAGCAGAAGCTTAAAAAATCAACAGTAGCCTTAAAAAAATAGGAATAGAAACTATAATAAAAAGAAAAGAACAGAAAAAGAATGAATAGAAAAGAAAAGGAATGAAAAGAACAGAAAAGGAATGAAAAGAACAGAAAAGGAATGAATAGAAAAAAAGAATGTAAAAGAATAAAAAAACAGAAAGATCAGTTGTCTTTGCTGTTCATTTTTGTGCTTATTTCGTCCAAAAGCTGGTCGTCGGTTTTGCCGGCGGTTTCAATACCCTGTTCTTTGGCCATTTTTTGAATTTTGGACTCTTTAACTTCGGGTGTTGTGTCCATTAAGCTTTTTTCAAATTCCTGGTAAGAAATTTCAGCTTCTTTTTGCGCTTTCTTGAATTCGCCTGCGGATTTGCCGGCAGAGCGGGCAAGTTCCGGAAGTTTGGATGCTCCGAAAAGCAAGACAATAATTGCAACGATAAGAATAATTTCCGTAGTTCCGATTCCACCAATCATGTTGAATACCTCTTTTATACCTCAGTTTGACGTTTTAGTTCGGACGTTTTTTAAAAAGCACCCGAGCGAATGAAAGTCATATTTAAATTCGTATTTTTAATTAATGTTATTTTGTCAATGAATAATAATCATATAAATTTATTGCTTATGAAATCGGTTAGGCTTCTGCTTTTGCCGTTTCTTCAGCCGGAGCAGTTTCATTCAGTTCAGATTCAGAGATTCCGTTGTCGGTTTCATCCGTTTTAGAATTTTCACTGTCGGCTTCGTTCATTTTAGCGGCAATTAAGACAAGCAGCTCATCAGTCGTTTTTCCTTCCGCCGAGATGCCTGCGTCTTCCGCCATCTTAATGATCTTTTCGTTTAAAGCGGCTGCCTCTTGCTTTTTCTTTTCAGCGTTCTGACGATTTAACTCATCAAATCCGCTGAGATCAAATTCAGCCGCCTTTTGAGCCGTTTTAAATTCCCCCAAAGCGCCGCCGACCGCGCGCGCCAGTTCCGGAATTTTATTCGGACCAAACAAGACCAAAATAATGACTAAAACGAAAACAACTTCGCCAAATCCGAGTCCGCCAATCATAGTAAGTTTACATTCAAATTCATATTTATAAACATTTGCATTGTCTGTCATTATTTAATATTTAAGATAAAGTGATTGCTAAACAAATATTGCAAAATACAGGCATGAGCAGCAGAGTGAGCAGCGGAGTGAGCAACAGAGCGAGCACAACAGAGCAGCAATAAGTAACAACAACAGTGTAAGTAACAATGTAAATCAGTGAAAATAATTGTGTAAGCAACAAAATAAGAAATTGTAAGCAGCTGCTGTCAAACAAATTTCAGCATAATCAGGCTGAATTCAAAAAGAATAACAAGCGCAACTCCTGCCACCAACTGTGAAACCATTGTCGGGTCAGGCGCAATTAAAAAAGCGAAACCGATTAAGCTGCCGTAAACAACCAATCGTCCTTTTCTAAGCGTTTTTTCTTCAACAATTCCCATTCTTACAACAGAAACCATAAGCAGCGGAATTTGGAAAACCAAACCGAATCCCAAAACGAGTGAAATAATCGTATTAAACGTTTCACCGAGACCGATTTGAGCAACCGCCGACTGATCGGAATAGAAAAGAACAAAATTCAGAAACAGCGGCAGAACAATAAAGTAAGCCAGCGCCGCACCCATCAAAAATAAAATGAAAGACAGCGGAACAACTTTAATTAAAAACTTCCGCTCATTCTGATAAAGTCCGCGCGACATGAATTTAAAAAGCTCGTACATCAAAAGCGGGAAGAAAATACAAATGGCCGCCGCAATCGAGAGCTTTAAGCGTGTCATTAAATATTCCGTCGGCGAATAAATCGACATAATAACACTGTCAGGAATAAACTGATCCCACAGATAAGCGACCGCCTCGCCCGAGAACGGATAGAAAATGAGCGCGCCGAGCAGCAAAGCCGCACCCGCAACAATTAAGCGGTTACGCAGCTCTTTTAAGTGACCGACAACATGCTCATCAAAGTCGCCTTCAGGACGCTTCTTACCGAACTCCGTTTGAGGCGACAGAATCTCAGCAGGCGCCGGTTTAGGTGAAGAAGAATCAGGTGGCGCAGCCGAAGCAGCGACCGCAGATGCCACAGTATCAGCAGATAGCACTGCATCAGATGAAGCAGCATCAGATGAAGCAGCATCAGCTGTGAGCTGAGAACTGTTTTGATTTTCCTCATTTGCTTCCGACACCATAAATCTTCAACCCGAACCTTTCTGAATTTGAAAAATGTTTGTAATTTTGGTTAATAAAAACACGGTAAGATTTAAACGTAACCATTAAAGCTGATAAAACTTGGATTTTTTTCAAAAAAAGAACAAGATTTTTATTGAAAGCACTGTTCAACTCACGGGTAAGATTTAAAAGTTCGAATGATATGGTAAAAACCATCATTAACAATTACAAATACTACTACAAATCAAATACTACTACAAATATTACTAAAAATATTACCTAACACACAATTACAAACACATAAACAAAAACAAGAATGGGATTGTGATATTATCGTTGAGCTATCAGAAGGAATTAAAATCTTTTTAAAATTCCTGGAATCCATTAAAAAGAAACTATTCATCCTTTTTGCCGTCTTTTTAATCGTTGCCGTCATTGCTTATCCGGTGACGGATTACATCATAAGCGATTCAATTGAGCGTAGCTTACCGCATAATATAAAAAATCCCGGCATTACCGATAATTTTGATCAGCAACTTGTCTTTTTTGACGGACCGTTCTTAATTGAAAATTTAGATATCGACACTTTACTTGAAGACCCGGATAAAAAAATATTGATATATACACCTGCTGTGAACGTATCTGAAGCAAACGATGTCATTCAGGATGTGATTATTGCAAATACAGAAAAGCAATCCGCTTTTGATATTCTTTCTCTTTACATTCTCGGTGAAAGCGACCTGAATCTCAGCGCCGTTTTAAATGCGGTCATGCAGGGCGGAACTGAAAAACTGACATTTGAAGACCTTGAAGATTCAACCGAAGTCATTCTTTTCCAATCAATTCCGTATGAAAAAGGAATAACGGAAACAAACACCATTTCCAAAATCGGAAATGAATTTGAAAACATCACCGGACGTCAGCCGAAATTTACGAACGCGTACATGGAAAAAGATGAAAAAAGCGATTCCGGTAATCCGATTGTCGTTTATACAAAACCGCTGGAAGTGCCGCTGTTAAAGCTGAAAATGTCTATCATTATCGCAATCATCGCCGTTCTGCCGTTCCTGTTCTATTTGGGCGGCAAAGAAGTGACGAAATACGTTGATACGAGAAAATTAAATCTCAAAGAGAAACTGCCGTTTAAAGCAAAATGGCTGATTCTAATCGTTATCATCATGTTTATTTCATTCATACTCGGCGCGATATATTCCTACTTCTTTATGGCGCCGCTCTTCATTCAGTTCCTCTATCTCAGCGCAGCCGCCTCAGGCGCCCAAGCCACTTATTCAATTTACGAATTCGTCAGCTTCATCGCTATGCTGACATTAATATTCGGTTTCATCTTTGAGTTCCCGCTGGTGATTTTCATATTAAACCGTGTCGGGCTCGTTCAAAAAAGAATGCTTACCAAATACAGGAAGCACGCTTATGTTCTGTTTTTCATCCTTGCCGCCGTCATCACGCCGCCGGATATTGTCAGCCAGATTATCGTCGCGATTCCGATGATTTTCTTCTACGAAATCAGCGTTGTCATCGTCAGATTGTTCGGCAGAAGAGATCCGCCGGCAGGAACGAGTTTGATCTGAGCTTGCCAAATCCAAAAAGTGGATAATGTGTTATCACAGATTAAAAAGAGATTATAACATCAATTTTGTGAAAACAAATGATGGACAGGCAATGAGAATTTAGAAAACATTTACAGAAAATAAAAAAGAAAACAAAAATCAAATCATTTCATTTTCTCTTTAATAACCGCAACCAATGCCTCAAATGTAAATTCATTCGGAACGACATCAACTTTGACGCCGAAACTTTCAACAGTTTGGGCTGTCGGATCACCGATTGCACCGACAACTGCTTCATTTAATTTGGCGATAATTTCTTCCTTTTCACTGATCTTATCGGCCAGCACCATGAAGTTTTTTACCATCATCGTACTGGTAAAAGCAAAAGCGTCAATCTCGCCGTTGATTGTCTTTTCAATTAATTCTTCCTGAAGTTCGCCTTCGGGAATGTCCAATGTGTAGACATGCGTTTGATGAACGGTTGCGCCGGCGTCTTCCAATCCTTTGACCAAAACTTCGGAGCCGTAAAAGCTTCTTGGAATGTCGATCGTTTTTCCGGCGGCTTCTTTTCCTAAATCATTGACAAGACCGGTCGAGCTGTATTCGCCGGGCATCAGCGCACTTGAAAGGTCATAGCTTTCTAATTTCTTTTTTGTCGTCGGACCGATGGCAACGATTTTGATTTTTCGAAGTGCTTCTAAAAATTTTTTTTCTGCTTCCGCGCCGCCGCCTAAATTTTTCAGCGTGTATTCGATACCGTTGGCGCTTGTAAAAATCACAAGATCTGTTTTTTGAGAGAGAACACGTTTTACGAAACCGTCAAAAGCATCGTCTTTCATTCCTCTTAAAGTAACGACCGGAACGGAAAACGGCTGAAATCCTGCGGCTTTTGCAGTTTCTTCGGAATCGTCCGTATAAGTCTCGGGACGCATGATTGCAAGAACGGGTCTTTTATCCATAAACATCTCTCCTTCTGATTAATTGTGTCCGTTTTGTGCTTTATTTTATTATCAATATTATGTTTAATATTATCTTTTAATAATCGGTATGCTGCTCGCCCAAAATATCATGGAGATTGACAACATTTCCGATGACGGTTATCGCCGGCGCTTTTACATTTCTTTCAACAGCCAATGCCGCGATATTTTCAAGCTTTCCGATAGTGACGCGCTGATCGGGGCGGGTGCCTTTTTCAATGAGCGCGACAGGCGTATTCGGATTCATTCCGTGTTTAAGAAGCTCGCCGCAGTTGCGTTCCAGCATTTTAACGCCCATGAAAATGACAAGCGTGCCATCGAATTTCGCCAAAAGTTCCCAGTCGAGTCCGGTTTCTTCTTTGGTCGGATCTTCGTGACCGGTAATGAATGTCACCATTGAGTTGCTGTCGCGGTGCGTAATCGGAATGCCGGCGTAAGCGGGCGCGGCAACAGCGGATGTGATTCCCGGAACGACTTCAAAGGAAATTCCTTCTTTTACCAGTTCTTCCGCTTCTTCACCGCCGCGACCGAAAACATACGGGTCGCCGCCTTTTAATCGAAGAACGGTTTTGCCTTCTTTGGCTTTTTCAATGATGGCTTCATTGATTTTATCCTGTGTCAGCGTGTGATTTCCGGCATATTTGCCGGCATCGATTTTCTCTGTTTTTTCGGGGATTAAGCTTAAAATCGCTTCTCCAGGAAGCTGGTCGTAAATGACGACATCCGCTTCATCAATCAGGCGGCGGACTTTTACTGTCAGTAAATCCGGATCTCCGGGACCCGAGCCGGCCAAATAAACTTTACCGTATTTTTCAGACATTTTGAATATTCCTCAATTAAATCAATCAATGTAATAAATGTAATAAATCAATCAATGTAAAGTAGTAAAATTAAGTCGTAAAATTATAATGCAATACATATCAAAACACATTCGGATGATATACATATACATTATTTGTGACCGAGGAGGCGTAAAATCGGCGATTTCTTTTCATTTTCGTCTCTGTCCCAATCGAAGCCGGAAACCTTTTTCGCCAAATCCGCTTCGTTGGCGTAAATGTGCGCCGATGTTGATGTCAAAATGATTTCAACAAGCTCGCATCCTGCCGGTTTAATGACAAGTTCGTTAAACGCTTTGGCAATGCCGCAAAGGTTAGCCCAGACCGCGTCGCCATAGTCATTAGAGCGGAACAGCAGGCGAAGAGACACCTGATTGTCATCTAATAAACGCACTTGGTACCAGTTAAAGCATGGCGGGTTGTGAGAATTCCAGTACATCGGGTGATAAATGACACCGACATTCTGATTGGACTGGATTTTAGTTTCCAAGCCTTCCGCTAATTTTTCCTTAGACACTTCCATTTGGTCAATGTCGCCTTCAATCGTATTGAATTTGCGCATCAGCTCAATGTAAGTGTATTCAAAATCAGTGTCATCACCCTGTTTCTTGCCGACATCGCAGAGCGGCACAAGGAAACTGTCCTGATAATCTGTAATTTTGTCGCCGGCCCATCTGAAATTCTCAGGCGTAATTCCGGCGATGACATCATCAATCGCTTTGCCGTAAAGCTGGATGGTCGCAAAAATTTCACGCGCTTTCTTCGGTTCGCCGGCGTGTCCGAATGTGATATCTTTGCCGTCAAGAACGATGTCTTCCGTAATTTTTTTGTACAAAAAATCAATGTTCTCGCCGGAATATGTTTTCACAAATGTTAATGAGGACGGTTTCATAAAAAATCACAGTTTTCCTGATTTTGATTCTTTTCGTTTTTTAATTTCCATATGAAATAAATGAAATAGTATCAAACTCTCCCGAAATATGTTTTGAAATTATTTAAGATATGCCCATAGTTTTACAGAAAAGGGAAGTCGTTTTTAATTATTATCAAACTTAATCATCAAAATCAATATACTGCATTTGCGCCTCAACAACTTCCGTGCTGTTTTTGGCGGCTGCGTAATCATTAAGCGGTTCTTCATTCAATTCAAAAAATGAATGACCCCAATTGAATTTTGACATCAGTTTTTCGGCCTGTTCTTTTCGTCCCATTATATAAAGGGCGGCGGCAAAAGCCTCGGCAGAATTGAGCCGGAACGGGCGGCCGAAATTAACGGGATTGGCGGCCAGCAGATAAGGAAGCGCGCGGCGCTGCAAATTGAATTTATCAAGCAGCGGAAACATTTCTTCAAAATGTTCCCATGAGCAGTCTAAGACAATAATTCCTTTTTTCAGGCTGTCGGCGCGGGAAAGCGCCTGTTCGGCGGTCGGATCCATTAAAATTGCACCGCGCGGGGTTTCGCCGATGTTTTCATATTGACGAGCCAAATCGAATTTAACAAGTCTTTTGCCGCTGCATTTTCTCGGATCGCATTGATGAGCGTAATAAAGGTAAAGGCGAACATCTTTCGGATCACTGCTTCCGATCCCGATCCCGTTTCCGGCTTTATTTCCGATAGCAGTTCCGGGAACCGAAACAGTTTGCGGCTTAATATCATTTGATTTCTTATATTGACCCATCGAATCGCCTTTTTGATTTAAAATCGCCTTTTTGCTCTCAAATAGGGATGTTTTCTTTTTATTCTTTTTGATTTTGTTTTAGTTTAATCTTGTTTTTGTTTGATTTAGTTTGGTTAGTTTGTTAGTTAGTTTGGTTAGTTGGTTGATTTGGCTTAATTTTCGATCAAATATTTCACTTCAGTTAAGACTAAATAGGGAACCCAATTATTTTATTTTCAAAAATTTATTATATTTTTTGTAAATTTTTATAAACTACTAATATATTTTGAGAATATATTTATACTTGCAACACATTATACAAACTACATGTCGGATTCAAAATCCGATTGAGGTGATTTTTCATGGATATGAAAAACCAAAATACGAAAAATGCAAATCAAAAATCAGAATCTCAAAAATTAACTTCAATTAACGGCGCTCCTGTTGCTGACAATAATAATATTATGACCGCAGGACCGCGCGGCCCGGTTCTTTTACAGGATGTTTGGTACCTTGAAAAGCTGGCACACTTTGACCGCGAAGTAATTCCGGAAAGACGCATGCACGCTAAGGGTTCCGGCGCATTCGGTACATTTACCGTGACGCACGATATTTCAAAATATACAAAAGCCAAAATCTTTTCCGAAATCGGCAAAAAGACGGAAATGTTTGTCCGCTTTTCAACCGTTGCGGGTGAACGCGGCGCAGCTGACGCTGAGCGTGATATCCGCGGCTTTGCCATGAAATTTTATACGGAGGACGGAAACTGGGATCTTGTTGGTAATAATACCCCCGTTTTCTTCATTCGCGACCCTTTGAAATTTCCGGACTTAAATCACGTTGTCAAGCGTGATCCGAGAACCAATCTCAGAAGCCCGAAAAACAATTGGGACTGGTGGACGCTTCTGCCGGAAGCATTGCACCAGATTACGATTACAATGAGTGATCGCGGTATTTCAAAATCTTACCGTCATATGCACGGTTTCTCCAGTCACGCTTACAGCATGCTGAATGCGAAAAATGAACGCGTTTGGGTGAAATTCCACTTTGTCACTCAGCAAGGCATTGAAAATCTGTCTGACGAAGAAGCGGCTAAGCTTGTCGGTATGGATCGTGAAAGCCATCAGCGCGATTTGTATGAAAGTATTGAAAAAGGAAACTTCCCGCGCTGGAAAATGTTTATTCAGGTGATGACGGATGAGCAGGCGAAAAATATGCCGTACAATCCGTTTGACTTGACTAAAGTTTGGTACCACAGCGAGTATCCGCTGATTGAAGTCGGTGAGTTTGAGTTGAACAAAAACCCTGACAACTATTTCGCCGATGTCGAACAGGCCGCTTTCAATCCGGCGCATGTTGTTCCGGGAATCGGTTTGTCACCGGATAAAATGCTTCAGGGCCGTTTGTTCTCATACGGCGATGCTCAGCGTTACAGACTTGGCGTCAACCACTTCCAGATTCCGGTCAACCGTCCTCGTTTCGGCCATCACAGTTACCACAGAGATGGTCAAATGCGTGTTGACGGCAACTTCGGCAGCACACTCGGCTATGAGCCCAACAGCTACGGCGAGTGGGAGGAACAGCCTGAATTTAAGGAACCGGCACTGGACTGGACCGGCGCGGCTGACCACTGGAATTTCCGCGAGGATGATGACGATTACTACACTCAGCCCGGCAAACTGTTCCGTTTGCTGACGCCTGATAAGCAAAAGCTTCTCTTTGAAAACACCGCCAGAAATATTGAAGGCGCTGAGCTGCTTGCCAAAGTCAGACACGCGGTCAACTGTTACAGAGCGGATCCTGCTTACGGAATGGGTGTCGCGGCTGCAATGGGAATTGACTGGAAACTTGTTGAAAAGAACTTGGATGTTAAGGACTTAAAACAGGTTCAGGTTTAAATTTCAAAACTTTTAGAGGGAAAGCCGATTCGGCTTTCTTTTACTTTTCTTTTTTAAATATTCGTGCTGTATTTTTCCGTTTATTTGAAAATTTGTCCGGCTCGCGCGCGCGGCTGCCGGTCCGAATTGCTTTACTGTTTACATTAAGGCAGCGGCAGCTGCCAAAAATCGCGAAGCGATTTTTCATAAACACCGCCCCCCCACTGCAAAACGGAAACCTGACTCCAAGCGGGAACAAACACCTCCCTCCACTGCTACTTAGTTTTGTATTTATTTAACATATTTGAAAATCAAACCGCGTTTTTGTAATATTTAAAAATTTGTGCAGCTCGCGCGCGCAAACCGCCGGCACAAATTTCAAACATCTTCTTTTTCGTTGATTATCTCCAAAATCAGAAGAAAGAAAATGCCTAAAAACGGAACAGCCAAATACGTTAAAGTGCTCATTTGTTCTGGTTTCGGTCCTGAAAGCGGTGTCATGGTGTAAAGCAAAATCATGAAAAAAATCGGCATCGCTAAGAAAACGGTGATGTAGATTTCGGAAAGCATTTCAAGGGTTTGAAAATATTTTTCTTTTCGGCGAACGGCAAGGCTTTGATATTCGTGTTTTTTGGAAATAATGAATTTTTGGAAGCTGCCGCCGGAAATAAATGTGTTTTTCGCGCCGTGTATGAATTCTGAAAATAAGGGTGAAGCGGTTTCTTCCGACAAGGTTTGAAGCGCTGACGGGTAATCTTTTCCGAAACAATTGATTTGAATGTCTAATGTTTTCGCTTCTTCTGAAAGCTCTTTGTAAACGTTTTCCATTTTCTTTTGAGAAAGCGATTGAAAAATGATTTCTGTCCGAACCCCGGCAACCGCCATCGCTGCCATATAATTTGTTGCAAACGGCAGCTGCTGTTCTATTCTTATTTTTCGGTCATATGCTTTTGAAAACGGGAGCAGGCAAAAAAATGAAACAGCTGTGACAATTGAAAAAAATGCAGCTGCGCCTGTCAAAAGACTCAAAAACAAATATTTTTCTTCATTTGGAAGAAATTCTGTTTTTTTCAAAATAAAAAGAAGAATCTCAACAAAAAAACCGCCGGCTGTTATTATCAAAATCATAAATAAAAGCAGGGATTTGTAAAGATTTTCTTCAATATACAGCCGGCTTTTTTTCAGATTTTTTGATAAAAATTGAAACTTCATTTTTTCGGCAATGCTGCCGAAAATCCGATATGCCGTTTTTGAAATTTGATAGACCGGCGCGTTTTCATTTTCAATCATTTTAAAACCCCCGATTCCTGACTAATTCCGTCGTATTCATGAAAACTCAAAATGCGGCGTTCAAATTCTTCTTTGAGCTTTTCAGCTGTCCACCCTTTTCGGATTCCGGCTTTTTTCAAAACGGCGGACTTCTCCAAATCCGGTTTTGAATCCGGCATCAGATGATTGAAAATTTCAATTGTCAGGATTTCAGAAGTCTGAGGGTCGGTTTCTAAAATTTCATAAACGGCAAGACATTTCTTTGAAAAACGACCCTCATTTTCTGTTTGAGCCAAAATAACGAGAACATCCAATGTTTGAATCATCACGCGCGGGACATTCATCGGCGGATTTTCAAGCCTGTGAATCAGTGTATCAACGGATTCGGCGTGCATCGTTGAAATCGTTGTATGTCCCGTTGACATCGCCTGAAACAAAACGTACGCCTCCGCGCCGCGGACTTCGCCGACTAAAATATATTCCGGCCGCTGTCGAAGAGACGCTTTAAGCAAATCATACAAAGTAATGCGGCCGGCATTATTTTCAGCATTTCCGTTTCGTTCTCTTGAAACCGCAGAAATCCAATTCAAATGCGGCAGATTAATTTCCCGGGTATCCTCAATAGAAACGATTTTTTTATTTGCAGGTATGAATTGACAAAAAGCATTCAATGAAGTCGTTTTTCCGCTTGCCGTTCCTCCTGCAAAAATAAGATTCATATTTGATTCCACGCACAGCCACAGATATGCCGCAGTTTCCGGTGTGAATGTACAATTTTTGACCAAATCGAAAGGTGAAAATGGTTTTTCGTTAAATTTTCGAATCGTAAACGTGCTTCCTTTTGTTGTAATTTCACTGCCGAGCGTCAATTGAACGCGTGAGCCGTCCGGAAGAACAGCATCAGTCATCGGCTCGGCAACCGAAATTGGTTTTCCGGAACACTGCGCCATTCTGCGTATGAGCGCATTTGTTTCCGATTCCGAAAGCGTTACATTTGTCTGAACGGACCCGTATTTTCGGTGAAAAATATGAATCGGGATATCGTTGCCGCTGCAGGAAATATCTTCTATATTCGGATCTTCTAAAAACGGCTGAACAGCGGAAAAACCATAAAAATCACGTTCGGCATAGTAATAAAAGATATTTATTTCATCTTCTGACAGATGAATTGAGTAGAGATTCAATAAAGATGAAACTGTCTTTTGGAGATGATTTTTTGAATCCGGTGCCGTTGAATCAAAGAGCTCGGGATTGAGAGAATCGATTAAAAGCGACAGTATTTTTTGAAACAGCTTTCGTTTTTCATCGCTCATTTCCGGTTCTGAAATTCGATAAAAAAGACTCCCGTCTTCTTTTTGAATAATTGAGGCTGATGAATACGGTTTTTGCAGATCATAAGAAATTAGTATTTTGTCCATGCCGCCGAATTTGATTTTCTTTTCAGATAAGGCTTCCGTTTTTGAAAAAATCGAAATGTTTATGAAGGTCGGTTCTTTTTTGAACAGACGGGTTGATAAATATGAAATTTGAAACAAAAGAAGCAGACAATGATTTTTCGATTGAAGTGAAAATGAAAAGAAGGGAAAAGTACGGCTTCTATTCCGATTTTGCAGCCGATCCGTTTCTTTATTTTGGAATGAATCCTAAATTTTCTTTCATAATCGGATTTATTTTAGCGTCTATCGTCCTCTTTTTCTTTTTTGTAATTTGGGAAAATACATACTTGCTATTGAGTTATCGGTTAAGTTATCTGTTGAATTATCTGCCGAATTTTTTACAGAGTGCATTCCAAGTCTCGATTCCCTACTTCATCTCGATTGAATCTGTTTTTCTATTTACTGCTTTTGCTTTTTTTCTGCCGTTTATTTATTTTGAGGAAAGATATCAAAAAAAGATTGAAATTATGGAAGAACAAATGCCCGGCTTTTTTCGCGATATTTCAAATTTAATTGCCGGCGGTCTGACACTTCCTGAATCTTTAACCGAGCTTTCAATCCGCAAAAATGATGAAATTAAAAAACCTGAAAACGGGCACAAGACAAAAAATAAAAACCGAAATGATTCTTTTTTCTTGGATGAAATTCAATTAATCGGGTTAAAAATGAAATCGGGGCAACCATTTGACTCTTGTCTTGAAAATTTCGGAAAACGGTATGATTCAAAACTTGTTCAAAGGGCGGCATCGGTTATTTCGGCCGCTGAAAAATCAGGCGGACTGATGTATTTGTCAATTGATGCCGCCGCTTTTGATCTTCAGGAAGCTGTCAATCTGAAAAAAGAAAGAGATTCGAATCAATCCGTTTACGGCACCGTTTTATTCATTTCATTTCTGCTGTTCATCGGAATTGCCGTTCTTCTGATTCATCAGTTTAAATCCATGAGCTTGCTTTCGTCACAATCAAATCCCTTAGATTTCGCAGGCAATGCCGCCGAAATGCTTTATCATATGCTTTTCATTCAGGCTTTCTTTTCGGGGCTGATGATCGGCAAATTAAGAAAAGGAAAAACCGCTGCCGGTTTGAAATATTCATTTTTAATGCTGTTTATCGTTTGGATTTCGTTTTTGGCGGGAGGAGTTTTTGCTGTTGGCTGAATGGGTTACAACAATCTTTTTATATCTTTAATCTCTCTTTTGCTTTGCAATTTGAGAAGGTCTCGGATTGCAGCAACTGTTTTACGTTATTGTTTTTCAATTGCTCCGGTAGTGTAGTGGCCAATCATTCAGGACTCTCACTCCTGTAACCCGGGTTCGAATCCCGGCCGGAGCATTTTAAATTTAATAATAAGTGTCTATTATTATGTTGATATATGGAATACAATTTTGTCTCATTTGAGCTATTGTGTTATATTGTATTTTTTTAGTTTTATGAGCTCTTGAGTGCCTAAAGGGTAGTAATTCCTTTAATCCATTTAATGTTTCTAATTTATCGAAAATGCGATGGTTTTCCAACTCTTTTTTGATATGCAATGAAACATTATCTTTACCACTTTTTTTCAAGTCTTTTTTTATAGAGATCCAAGTTCCTAATACAGGAGATTTTTGAGATAGGATATTTTCACAAAGAATTGAACGATTTGATTTCTTAAAATCATTTAATTCATCTTGACTATATTTATTTATAAGGGATTCATAGATAGGAATTGCAATCTTATAATTTAAGATGGATTCTATTGCTATTGCATAATCTAATGCAACGGTTGCATAATTAACAGATTCATCGGTGCTTAAAATCAATTTTTCTGCTTCTATAATCGTTTCTCGAATATCCTCTTCTTTAATTGAACCAATATCAATATTATTTGAAGATAGGCGTTTAAATTCAGATTTTAAGTATTCTACACGATCACAGTCCTCCGAATCTGGATCCATTATCGATATTGCTTCTTGAATCGAGATCAATGCTTTTGTGTATTGCACAGATGAATAATATGTAACTGCCAAATTATTCCATGAAACGAAATTATTATTTGATTCGATGGCGCGTTGATACCATTTTATAGCTTCATAATAATTTGTATCATTTGCATATGCTGTCGCTCTCACATTATAAAACAAATGTAATTCTTCATCGACAGCAGTTTTCAATCCTTCATCAATGTAGTAATGAACAAAATCAAAATGGAAAAAACGATGAAACGAATTAGCAATTAAAAGATAAGATGATGCCAGTTCTGCTTTTTTGAGTTCTTTAAGCAAATACTCAAATACATTTATTGTCAGGTCTTTGTCTTTAAAATATAAACAGTATTGTACACAGAAATCCAAAGCTCTATTTAATTGGTCTAAATTCTCTTTTTTGTGGACCAAATTAATATAATAATGAATATAAGGTTTTAATAAATCGTAATGGACATAGCCCTCATAATTATTTTGTTTATCTTCAAGCAAAATTGAATTTGATATGAAAAATTTTAATGGCATATTAAAACTTCTAAAATTATTAATTTCATCAATTGGCAACTCTTCGCAATTGATTTTCAAAGAATATTCATTAGCAAGATCTAAATAATCATTCACTTCTTCATTCGTTTGATTTTGCAAATACAGATGATAATAACAAAACGCGATTGACTAAGTTCCAATCATTGAATTTGTAATTTCATTTGCTCTTTCGAAATAAGGGATTGCAAGTTCGAACTGAAATTTTTTTATATGCCCTCCGCCTACTCTTACATATTCCTTTGCCAAATTATTTTTATCTATTTTTTCCAATTGATGGAAATCATAGTACTTTTGGCTTAATTCTAAATTGTTGAATCTTTCTATAGTCTTTTTTGTTAGTACAAAATCATCAAGAGTATATTTTTTTAAGATTTTATCCAGATGTTTATATTCATTTTCATAATCATGGATTCTTTGGAACATTTCACTTATATTAAGAAAGGTAATAGATTTTTCGTTCTTATTCATTTTTTTAAGAATAGGAAATACTTTTTTCAAACATTGGTTTGCCAAATCAATTTTATCCAATTTAAAGTATGCTTCTGCTATATCTAAAAATGCCATAGTCTCTAAAATTTTATTATTTGAGAATTTAGCTGTTTCCTAGTTTTCTAAAGAAGTTTCGATAGCGGAATCATACTCATTTATTGCTGTATAACAAGTTGAAGAATAGTGAAGCAGATAACTTTTTTCAATATCGGAATTCGCTTTTTTAAATAGATATTGAAATAGATTTGATGCTTCATAGTAATAACCATTGTAAAATATTTCTAATGAGATGTCAGTTAAATCACGTTTCCCCATATCTTTTAAAGTTTCGTTATTAAATGGGGGATTTGAAAGATCGTGTTTTCCAAACAAATTGAAATAATTATCAATATTTGAATCTGTTAACGAAAGTTTATAACTTTGATTCAAAATGCAAATTTTTTCATTTTCTTCTAGATTTTCAAACCACAAAACAAAACAGATTTTAAAAAAATCTGTTATAAATTTTAAATGTGGATTAAGAGATTTCGGATCTACAGGGATTAAATGATTTAATGGAAGACCAATATCTGATGGATTGATAGATACTGGTTGACCTACTAAAAAAGGAACATTCAAAGAAAATGGGAAAACAATATCCTTTTGTGAATAATATTCAAATGCTTTTTTAATAAATTCTTGACTTGGTTGAGGAAGTAAATTCAAATCACTATAATCATATGAATATGAATAAAGATTTAAAGCAATTAAATTTTCAGCGACAAATTTTGTTCCAATTGAAGTAAATAATGGGCTAATTTGAATGCTCTCATCTTTTATTAAATCTTTTTTAAATAAATCATATCCGTTAAGCACTTTCATCTCATGTTCATAAATTAATGAGCTGATTGCAATTATTTCATCATCGTCTTTTTTTTCTTCACCTTTTGCGTAATCCAATTTATTTTTATAATAATTTAGGGTTCTTTCTTCAGGACTACCGAAATTGCATTTTTGATACAACTCTTTGAAAATTTTTGAGTCCATTAATATTTGAGAAGATTGAACATTCTCCATCGTTGAATATTTTTGTTGGATATTTTGTAATTGATTGGAAGAATCAAGCTGGATACTTTGTATTTCTTCAATTTGATTTTCAATATAATTATCGTAAATAGATTTGTTATCTATGTTACATTTACTTAAATGAAATAAATCATTAAATGATGTTTTCTTGTGAATTATATAATTGCCAACATTTTGGATAAGCTCCGGTTTTTTTTCAATCTCGGAAATTAAAAATTGTTTAAATCCAGGATCTGTATAAAAACGATAAATAAAATATTGATTCAGCATGTACTTATTAATATAGTTTTTACTGTTTAGAGAGTCAATACGTTCCGCCTTTCTAATGTTTGACCTCCAATCGATTTCAAAAAGTTCCCATAAAAAACTTTCAACTTCTTCTACTTTGTCCAAAAAAATCCCCTCTACCCTTTGTTTACTCCATTAATATATCTTTCAGTTTTTCTACTTCATTATCTCCGACTTTTATTATATGAAGTTTCAGATTATAATCTGAACAAACTTTGATAGCTTCCTTCTTTTCAAATTCTAACTCTTTAGAAATAAGATCTAAATCCAAAATTCGTTCTTTTGTTGTATCTTTTCTCCGATTTTCTAAAACTTTTTCAGGTGTGGAATCAAGCAGAACAATATCAGTATAAAATTCAATTTCATTCTCTGTGAAAATATTTTCAATAATGCCGGTTTTTAAATTACAAACTGTTAAATGTGCATCCACAAAAATATCTTTTTGAGATTCTTGCTGCATTTTTCTTAAATTTTGATTCAATTCAAATCGAAGTTGGGACTTTTCGTTTTCGGGGAGATATTCAAAATTTTTGTATTCACCTCCCATCATTTCTTTGAGAATATCCGAGCCTGCGGTAAAAATAATAGATGAAAATTCATCTTTTACTTTTTGGACAAGTGTACTTTTTCCGACACCACGGGTACCGGTAAAACAGTATCTTTTTAAGTTTGAATCAGATTCCATCAATTGCACCTCTTGAAATGTATTTTTGTATATCAATTATTTTTTCAGTATTTTCAAATAAATCATCTAACGTGTATGAAACATATTCGCCGGTTCGATTAGACAAAACATTTCCGACCGGATCCAAAATTATATATGAATTTTTCATATCATTGCAGAACTCAAATGTCGGCTTAACATTGTTTCTCAGAATAACATCTTCATGTTGGTTTTTGAAATAGGCAAACTCTTCGTCTGTTATTGAAAGATTTTGAAGACACAGATCATTTTGTCCTTTAATGTGAAGCATTTGAAAGATTTTCCAGCGATGTGGGCCTAACTCTGAAATCAAAGCATGCACTTTCTCTTCATAGTTTACTTTGGTTACAGTTGTGTTTATTTTGAGTTTGATGTCATAATCATGAACGAGTTGAGCAACAATTTTAGAATGGGTAACATGATTCCCATTTCCGCGGCCAAGCAATGATTCAATTTCATTACTGGCAGAATCAACAGATAAACCGATCCAATCCAAATAAGGAGCAAATGATCCAATATTTTTTTCGTTCAGCAAAGAACCGTTTGTAACAATAGAAGTCACAAATCCCATATCATGAGACATTTTCACGAATTCCATTATATGCGGATGAAGCAAAGGTTCGCCGCCGACAAAATTAATCTTACGAATGTCAATAAGATCTGTTTTTGTTTCTTGAAATCGGGACAATATCGATTCACATTTCTTTATATCTGTAATTTTGTTGCAAAGATTTTGGACATAACAAAATTTACAGCCGTAATTACATCTGTCTGTAATATGCCAATTAATTGATTGAATTTTTCTCATTGTTATCAAGTGATAAATAGAATAAAAGATGTTCAAAATTTATTAAACATAATCTATAAATAGTTAGACAAATAATTCGATATAGATGAAAAGTGAAAACTTAATACACATAATGAGTGCCGGAGAAAACGTGTCTTTAATATTTCCTGTTGCTGTACAAATGATCTCTCCAGCCACAAAATTATATGTAATTGTCGAGAAATCTGTTTATGAGCCAACCGATGATAAAAACAGAAAGAATACAAGAAATAAAATTATTGAATCTATAGAAGAACTTAAAAAAATTGCAACTCCTTTTGTAAGAGATGGAGTTGAAATCGTAAAAATTGAAAATGATTCTCTTGATACAATTCGGGAAAATATTTTTTCAATATATAAAAAAGACAAAGATGCAAAATATTACATGAATATTACGAACGGCACAAAAGCATTGGCAATTGGTCTTTTTTTGACAACTCTATGGATAGAGGGTGCAATTCCATATCATGTTGATAGAGATGGTGATGCAAGAATTATCTCCATTCCGAAAATATCAATAAATGATTTTCAAAAAAACCCTAACCGAGTTACAATATTAAATTTATTGAATTCGGCACCTAATAAAACCTTATCTCGAAAAGATTTACAGAAAAAATTGTCAGAAAAATATATACCTGCTCCTGATTACGAGTCTTCTAAAAAGACTAAAAGAAGCATATCTTATGGCAGTTTTAACTTGTTGATCGAATATTTAAAAAAGAATGAATTTATCGAAGTAAAAAATGTTAAAGATAGTAAAAAAGAAATTGAATATCATTTAACACTTGATGGTCAATTCACATTGAATTTTTCTAAATTAAAATAAGGATCACGATAGGAATAAAGAGGATAGACTCTAAAATCTCTATTGAAACCGTCTTCTGATTTTATTTTAGTAAATTATAATAGAATTATGAAACTTCGTTGAAACCATACTTCCATTTTTAAATAAATCATAAAACCGCACTTAGTATTTGAATAAAAAATGAATCGCAGTCGGTATAACCAAAACGTATATATACCAGCGATTCCTTGTTATGCTCTGTTCACAAGCCTTAAAATAAGGAAGCGTGAACCTCTTCAAATAAAAAACGGATAGCATATACATCAGTAAATGCTCCAGTAGTGTAGCTCGGCCAATCATTCCGGCCTTTCGAGCCGAAGACTCGGGTTCAAATCCCGACTGGAGCATCATTTTTATTTTTTTGATTTCCTAACATCGTAGTGTAAACGATGAAGGAGATTGTTCGAATGACTTCAAAAGCGCTTATCTGTTTTGATTCCGAAGATTTTCAAAGGGTAAAGGATATTTCCGCTCTCAGCGATTCTGACTATTCTGAAAATATTGTGCCGCCGGAATCCTTTCAAAATATAAACGCAGACGATAAAAGCACAGATGAACTTGCATCTCTTTTGAATGAAACAGACATTACAATCGTTTTCATCGGCAAACACACTTTTGAAAATGAAAAATGTTTGAAAGCAATTGAAGAAAGCTTCAAAAATAACAACGCTTTTCTCGCTGTTTATTTCAACAACGCCGAAGATGTCAAAAAGAGCGGCAAAGAAATTCTCGGCAAAAACCCGTTTGACCTTTTCTATTTTGAACACAAAGACAGCAAAACAACGCTAAACCAAGGCGCTGTCGTCATGCCCGGGAAATTGAAGCGCCGTCTTTCGTCCAAAGAAATAATCGCCAAAACAGATTTTATCAAAACCTACGATTATATCAAAGACAACGGCGCCGAAAACCTGAAAAATTGGATTGAAGAAGAACGCCAAAGAAAAGCCGATTTTTGGACAGAATGTGCCAAAATAAGTGAAAAAGAATGGCCGGCTGCTTTGAAAGTCACAAACAAAGGCGGCATCGTTTCAATGTTTCTTTATTATGATTTCATTAACAATTCTCAAAATCAAAATTGATTTGACAGACATTCATTTTTTCATATTTCTTTTTTATTAAATGCACCTGCCGAACGCAAAACTAATTGCCACTTGGAGTCAGATTATTGTTGCCACTTGGAGTCAGGTTACGGTTGCCATTTGGAGTCAGGTTGCCGTTTTGCAGTGGGAGGGCGATGTTTATGAAAAATCGCTTCGCGATTTTTGCGGCTGCTGCCGCCAATACAAGTCAAAACCACAAACAATAAATTTTGTCAGCCCACCCGCGCGCGTTAAAGCACAGGATTTTAGAAAAATCGAAAAAATTACGACTCTTTTTTGAAGAAATAAGAAAAAACGAATTTGTTTTTGAAAAATAAAAAAAGAAAGAAGAAATGTCTGCATTTAAGCAAACATATCGTTAGGAGCATTCAGTTTGCTGTTCTCCTCATCCTTTTTAACCTTTTTAACAGCGTCCTTCAAATCCTGCATGGTAACAACGTTTCCGCGTCTTCTAAGGACAAAAATACCGGCTTCACGGGCAACCGCATTCAAATCGGCGCCGCTGAATCCTGCGGTTTCTTTGGCAAGCTTCACCAAATCAACCTCCGGATCCAAATTCATTTTGCGGGTGTGAATCTGAAGGATTTCAAGACGTGCAGATTCTTCAGGCATCGGCACCTCAATCGCGCGGTCAAAACGGCCGGGACGAAGAAGCGCGGGGTCAAGAAGATCTTTTCTGTTGGTTGCCGCCATGATTTTAACATCGCCGCGGCCGTCAAAACCATCCATTTCAGCCAGCAGCTGAAGCATCGTTCTGTTCACTTCGGCCGAGCCGCTGGTACCGTCGAAAGTTCGGGTGCCGCCGACAGCATCAATTTCATCAATGAAAAGAATCGCGGGAGCTTTGGAGCGCGCCATCGCAAAGATATCTTTTACAAGACGGGCGCCTTCACCAACGAACTTCTGAACCAAATCTGATCCTGACATTCGAATAAAAGTTGCATTCGCCTGCGTCGCAACTGCTTTAGCGATCAGCGTTTTGCCGGTACCCGGACTTCCGTAGAGAAGAACACCGGACGGCGGTTCAATACCGATATTTTCAAAGAGTTCAGGCTGTGTGAGCGGAAGTTCGACGGTTTCAATAACTTCCTGAATCACATCACCGAGACCGCCGACCTGATCGTAGCTGACATCAGGAGATTGAATCAATTCCATCACCTGAGCGCGGACATCTGTGGATTGACTGAGAATGTCCATAATCACATAAGCGGCGCCGTTGACAGCGACACGCATTCCCGGTTCGAGATTTTCTTCAAAGTCGGGTGCTTTGTGCGTTAAAATTTCCTGATTGTTGCCGTGCAGTTTAATGAGAACTTCCTCGTCAAAAATTTCCATAACGGTCGCAATGAAAAACGGAGTCTTCGTCAAATCTTCAATTTGGTTTTTGAGACGGCGGATTTCCCAACGGTGATCTTCAACGATCTGCGTCATCTTAAGAACATTCGCTTTCAGCTCACCGTTTTCAATTTGAGCCTTGGAAATTTCTTCAGTAAGCTCTCTCACTTTTTCATGAAGCGCTTCATTTTCCAAAACAAGCTGTTCCGGTTCAAGACCGGATTCGGAAGCAGTCGTTTTTTCAATAGAAACGGAATCCTGATTTGTATTTTCAAAATCGTTTTCTGACATAATGTATCCATGATTGTTTTGTTCTTATAATATTTTTCCGTTAAACAAAAAAAGTCATAAATAAAACCGACATACTTCAATGAGAAAACAATGGCAGACATAAATGTTTATTTCTTTTGGCCGTCACTGATTATTTCAATCGTCCTTTCGATTCTGCTGACAATCGGCTTAAATCTTTGGGCAAGACGGCAAACGAAATCCGGCAATTACAATGATTATTTTGAAAATGACCATGGGAATGGCTATTATGAGAATAATAATTATGAGAATGAGCGTTATGAAAACAAACAATCAGCTTATAATGACAATTCCGAACACAGCCGCCGATTTGATGATGAACCGCGAACAAAAACGAGCGGCATGATTATGATCGGTCCGATTCCGATAGTTTTTGGAAGCAGCGGATTCGGATTTGACAAAAACACTTTCAAGTACGCGTTGGCATTCTTTTTTATCATCATCATTGCATGGTTTATTTTGTTTAGAATGGTACGCCTTTAATAGCAGGAACACTTTTTAGCAGGAAAAGCAGTCAAAAATTAAACGGGTGAAAAATATGGCAAGGCGACCGCCGACACAGAACAATTCAAAAGATAATTACCGCGTCAAAGGCAGAGGAGAGCAAAAGGGCAGTAAAGACGCACAGAAAAACGTACCGAAAAATGTACCGAAAAACGCACAGAAAAAGACGGGCACAGGAAAAGCAGATGCCGGAAAGACAGGATCAAAAGTTGCAGGCGGAGCCGGAAAAACCGTCAGCCGTTATTCTGACGGCTACAGCGCAAAAGATCTCGGAAAACTTCAGGAAGCATCAGAAAGGCAAAACTTTAAGAAAAGCGGAAACAATCGCGTTCATTATGATAATGATTTTATTTTTTGGTGCAGAGAATGCAATGTTCCGCTGATTGGCGAAAAATGCGGCTTATGCAGTGAGAATGGTGACAAAATAACACTTTCGCAGCCGGCAGACGTCAGATTCGCTCAAGGATATGATTACGAACTGATTAATAAACATATGATGCAGCTCTTCTCCTGCAATCCGCTCGCGGGCCGGGTTTTGCTGCTGAATAAGATTCCGGGCGACGACCAAACGATGGAAATTATCGCTGACGGTCACGTTGTCGGAATGCTTCGCTTTGATTTAAAAATTTTAGATTTCGTTTTTGAGCCGACACTTTACGGTTCTAAACTTTTCTTCAATGAACCGTATTCTTTCGCTGCCGCCGGCCGCGTTGTTAAAATCGGGAAAACGAAATCGCATTTGAACGGCAAAAATGTAACTTTTGATTTGATTGAAGAATTCCCGCCGGGAATTAAAAAAGGCGAACCTGTTTTGATTGTCAGCGGCAATCTGACCGGATACGGAATTTCACATTCCGACAGCGAAGATTTTTATCGCGTGAAAAAGGAAAATGAAAGAGAAGACGCTGCGATGTCAACAAAATCAACAGCGGAAATTCGCGAAGCTCAGATTTTAAAAGTGAAAAACATCACTTCCGAAGACGCTGCCGCGTTCGTTCTTTCCGATAAAAAGCCGACAATGGATGAAATTGTTGAAGCGAATAAAGAATACATCAAAGCGCTCGGCAAAAACGCTTTGAATACGATAAAAGGCGCCGTCAATTTAAAAGATAATAAAGAAAAGCCTGTCTTTGTTTCTTTCAGCGGCGGTAAAGACAGTTTGGTTGTTTTGGATTTGGCAGCCTCGGCGCTGGTTCACCGACCGTTTACGGCCGTTTTCTTAAACACCGGCATCGATTATCCCGAAACGGTTGCGTTCGCGCGTGATTATTGCGAAAACCGTCCGAATCCGATTCCGTTTAAAGAGATGAGCGCAGGTGATGAATTTTGGAAAACGCTGAAAATCGAAGATCATCCGACAAAAGATTCCCGCTGGTGCTGCAAAGTTTGTAAACTCAATTCAAGCAACCGTTTAGCAGAAGGCAAACCCCATTTATCATTGGATGGCAAGCGCCGTCAGGAATCGTTCATGAGAGCCAAAATTCCGACAATGGACACAAATCCGAATGTGGAAGGTCAGCTCAACATTTTCCCGATAAGAGATTGGCGCGCGATTGAAGTCTGGCTTTATATTCACTGGAGAAAACTGCCGTACAACACGCTTTACGATAATGGTTTGGAACGTATCGGCTGCTGGATGTGTCCGGCCGCGTTCCAGGCGGAATATGAGCGTATGAAAGAAATTCACCCTGAGCTTGCAAACCGCTGGGAAACTTATTTGGAAGGCTGGGCGAAAAAGACAGGCGTTTCTGAGGAATATATCAAACACGGCTTCTGGCGCTGGAAAGAATTGCCGCCGAAAATGATTAAGCTGGCGGATGAATTGGATATTGAACTTCCGAAAACGGATGAGCCGGAATTTAAGAGAAGAAGGTAAAACGCTCGCCGCTTTTCGAGAAATTCATATTTGACGGCTTCGCCGTCATTTTTTCATTTCTGTAATTTTTATAATATGTACTTGCCGAACGTAAAACGAATTGATACGGCTACTTACTGTTTCCGTTTCAGCTTGCTACCTTACTGTTTCCGTTTCAGCTTGCTGCCTTACCGCTTCCATTTCAGCTTGCTGCCTTATAGTTTCTGTTTTGCTGCTGCCTGCTCTGCTTGCTGCCGCCAACTCCCGCGCGCGACCCGCACAAATTTTAAAAAAATAGAAAAACCTCCCCCGCATTTTATAATAAGTAATAAAAATGAATCATAAAATTATAAATCATCAATATAAAAAATCAGTATTAAAACATTATAAATAAGATAATTTCATATTTAAGTGAAATTATTATAAAAACGAGGCTTTGGATATGATCAATTTCAGAACAGGCGACATTAAGATTAATTTAGTTAAAAAGGACGGACGAATGTTCCGTGACATCATATTCAGCGGCTAGCCGTTCCAAAACTTCACAATTGTCGTTCGCGATATGCAGACGCCTTTTGAACACGGCGACAAAATGGAAGTTTGTCTTTTTGAAAAGAAAGAACTTTTTTACATTACAAAAATTACAGAATACCGCGATGGTGCAGGTTTCCCATTCAAATCCATTGAAATCGACAGAGTTCCGAGACCCAAAGCAGCGCCTCAGGTTCAGCCGAAAAAAGAAAATCCGGCGCTGACTGTCAATATGGGAAGATTGCCTCAAAACCAAATCGGCTCAACGCAGAAGCAGCTCGGAAGCGGCACCCGCCAAATACCTGCCCCTAAAGCTCAGCCCAAGACAGTTGCAGCAAGCGGTACAAAGCAAGTGTCAGCCAATGCTGCCAAGAAGTTGGCGGCACAAGATGTTGCATTCCTGCCGAGCGGAAAAAAGAAGTGAATACAGGTAAGTGCGGTCTTTTGCCGAGTAGGAAGAAATAAAGAAGAGAGAATTTACCTTTATCAACTCCCTCCGATAATATTAATAAAACCTGATTTGGGATTTTTTTCTGAGTTAACAACATTCTCAAACTCAAGTTAATCAACTCAACTTTCTTTTTTTTCAATTTTATTTAACGGAGAGTTAATATTTCAAAATCTCATTATTACATTCTACTTGTTAAACCTAAACTGAAAAGTGTTTAATTTATTTTGATTCAAAATTTCGTTTTCATTTTATGATTGAGAGGAGTAATAAGAGATGAGTTGGACGACACCCAAACCTGAATTTAACGCTGAAAAACCGCTTTATGTTTGTGTTTTATCAAACACGAAAACATCACAAATCCCCGGTCTTTCCGCCGCGGGAAAAACGGCGGAATTAACTGTTTATACACCGGCCGGCGACAGTGAATTAATGCACACAGGAAACATTATCAGCGTTCCCGTCATGCCGATGACGCCGCCATATGATACACCGACGCCGGCCGTTATTACGCGCTCGGCACTGAACTTAACAAAAGTGCCGTACGCGTTCGTCAACGCCGGGCTTATGATTTTGCCCGACGACTCCATTCCAATGAGAAGCGTCGAAGCCGAAGCCGGCGAAGATATCACAACCGGTATCGCCGTTCACAATCCGAAAATGATTTTTGAAAACGCTAAAAAAATCGGATACGAATTGGCGCCGACAACCGACCATCCCGTCATCGGCGAAAGCATTCCCGGCGGCACGACAACTGCGATGGGCGTTTTAATCGCGCTCGGCTACAATGCAAAAGTCAGCAGCAGTGCCGACATCAATCCGGTTGAACTGAAATGCCAAGTCGTCAGCGATGCCATGAAAAAGAATAATATCATTGTCGGCAGCTTAAGAGACGATCCTCTTCGCGCTGTTGAACTCCTCGGCGACCCCATGATGCCCGCCGTTGCCGGTCTTATCGCAGGATTCAAAGAATACGATCCCGACATGAACATAATCATGGCCGGCGGAACCCAAATGGCTGCCGTGTACGCTGTTGCGAAACACATGGGCGTCAACCTCAAAGATGTCTCATTAGCAACAACGAGATACGTTTTAGAAGATGAAACTGCCAACTTCAGCGACCTTTCAAAAGATCTCGGTTTTAAAATGTATATTTCCGACCCCGGTTTCGGTAAATCCAGACTTCCCGGAATTCAAAGATATGACACCGGAACCATCAAAGAAGGTGCAGGCGCAGGCGGCGCTATGTATTTAGCAAATTTGAAAGGCTTTTCAGATGTTGAATTCAGAGAAGAAGTCGAAAACGTTTGTGAAATTTTGAAAGCGGGAAATGTTTAATTTCCTTCTAATTTCATCTTTTTTTATCATTTTTTACTTCTCTTCATTCTCTTTTCCTTTTCTTATAATTCCTTTTCTTCATTCTCTTTTCCTTTTTTATTATTCCTTTTCTTCATTCTCTTTTTCTTTATTTTTTCCTTTTTTGTGATGTTTGAAAAGTTCACATACGACCGCAAAACGAGATTCACGAGCGCAGCGAGTGAAATTGAGGTTGCGGATTCGTACTTATTATTCGCTGAAATCTCAAATTATGTTATAAATTAGATTATATCAAATATCTTGATCGTTGCTCTTGTCAGCGTTATTTATCCAATTAATTTACTTTATTATATCTATTATATGCACCTGTCGAACGCGTGCCGGGCACTTGGAGTCAGGTTTCCGTTTTGCAGTGGGAGGGAGGTGTTTGTTACCGATTGGAGTCAGGTTTCCGTTTTGCAGTGGGAGGGAGATGTTTGTTACCGATTGGAGTCAGGTTTCCGTTTTGCAGTGGGAGGGAGGTGTTTGCTGCTGTTTGGAGTCAGGTTTCTGTTACCGATTGGAGTCAGGTTTCTGTTTTGCAGTGGGAGGGCGGTGTTTAAGAAAATCGCTTCGCGATTTTCAGCGGCCTACGCCGCCGTAACATTTGTATCGCACCGCCGCCGCGCGCGAGCTGCCGCATTTTTCAAAAATAATGAAAAGAAATATCCCGTTTTCAAAAATAATGGAAAAAGACATCCGCTTTCAAAAATGACGAAAAAAGACACCTCGTATTAAAAATAACAAAAAAATAAATCCTGTTTTTTCGATTCCGAATATGAAAAATATTTAAACTCCTTCCCCTTTTGAGATACCGATGTTATGGATTCTTTTTGCCGGAAAAGGAAAAACCTTTACGGTCATGGTCATCGCTGACAAAAAACGAGAACCCTTATGGGCCGGAGAGCTGGAGCTGAAACAAAATACAGCAGGCTTCCGACCGCACAAAGTTCGGGTTTTGAAGAAAAACGGAAAAAACCTTTCCGATGAGGAATATTACCCGACAAAAGAGTTCATCGATCTAATGAAAACGGCGAACAGAATCATGGTTTCAAAGGAAACATCGCCGAAAAACCGACAGGAAATCGAAGATATGTTCAAAGCGTATCAGCTCAAATTCGATACCGTTGACATCTGCCGCCACTGCCTGCTTCAAAAGCGGTTTAACTTTTTGAATAAATCCTCGGTCAAATACGGCAAGGAATTGATTTGCCCCGACTGCGCCAAAGAAGAATTGAAAAAAGCGCTGCGAAACTCCAAACAAAATATGGGCGACTCCACGATGGAATTTTTTGAACGTGTCTTGGACCGGACAAAGGATTTCGACAAAACAATTGCCATGCTCAATGCCGATCGGCTGGATGAAACGACAACAAAATACGACACCGTTGTGTCTTCCAAAGATGAAAAAAAGATGCCGATCAAATCACTGCCGATTCACAAACGGCTTAAAGATCTGCTTCTGAAAAAATCCAAAGATTTAATGCCGGTTCAAACACTTGCAGTCGAATCCGGTCTTTTGGAAAACAAAAACCTGATGATTGTTTCAGCGACCGCCACCGGAAAAACGCTCATCGGCGAAATCGCGGGCGTTGAAAACGTCCTTTCCAAAAAAGGAAAAATGCTCTACCTCGTCCCCCTCGTTGCGCTCGCCAATCAAAAATACGACCAATTCACAACGCGCTACAATGAAATCGGACTCAAAACATCCATACGAATCGGCGCCGAAATGATCAAAACCAAAGAAACAACTTTTATGAAAAAAACGCTGGACTCCGACATCATTGTCGGCACCTATGAAGGAATCGATCATCTGCTGCGTCTCGGGAATGCAGACGCGCTCGGACAAGTCGGAACAGTCGTCATAGATGAAGTGCATATGCTGACCGATGCCGAACGCGGTCACAGATTAGACGGACTGATCGCACGCCTGCGCTACACGGTTCCTGAAGCTCAATTCATTTATTTATCCGCAACCGTCGGCAATCCGAATTATTTCGCCGAAAAACTCGGCGCGAACCTTGTCATCTATGAACACCGCCCTGTTCCGATTGACCGCCATCTGCTTTTCGTCCAGGACCACGAAAAGAATCGCCTGATGTCTCAATTAATTCAAGACGAATATAACATGAAATCGTCCAAAGGTCATCGCGGTCAAACAATTGTGTTTACCAATTCACGTGCCAACTGCCAAAGTATCGCCAACGCACTTCCGATGCAGGCAGCTTATTATCATGCCGGTCTGAACCAGAACGAAAGAAAACGTGTGGAAACGAAATTCGGCCGCGGCGAAATCCCTGTTGTCGTCACAACCGCCGCACTTGCAGCCGGCGTTGACTTTCCCGCATCACAGGTTATTTTTGAATCGCTTGCAATGGGCATCGAATGGCTGACCGTCCAAGATTTCCTTCAAATGAGCGGCCGCGCCGGCCGTCCTGATTTCCATGACAGAGGCGTTGTTGTTCTGATGCCTGTTCCCGGAAAATCATATTCATCGGGCACAAAAGAAACAGAAGAAGATGTTGCAGTCGGTCTTTTGAAAGGAACGCTCTCAGATGACGAATTTGATTACAATGAAGAGAATCAGCTGGAAGAGCTGCTGGCATCGGTTTCCGTCACATCTTCCAAATCCGATTTAATGAAAATATTGGCGACGATGTTCGGCTCAATCAATGAAAACATAATGCTGCTCAAACTTCAAAAATACAGATTTGTTGAAGTGAAAGGACAAATTGTTACTCAAACCGAACTCGGCCAAATCGCATCGGCTCACTTCCTATCGGTTTCGAAAACGTTTATGATTGTCGACTCAATCAAAGCAAACATTTCAGCGCTTCGCATCATTACGAATTTGGAATTCTTCACGGGCGCGACATTTAAATATGCCGAACAGATTTCAAAAGACCTTCGAATGAATCTGCCGTCACGCGTTTTCCAGGGTGCTTTCCTGGACATCATGTTTGACGGTTCCATTTTAAAAGAAGTCAGCCCGAAATACCAAAAGCTGCTTCTCAATTTCGCATCGGATATGTTCACTTGTTCCTGTAAAGAATCCCCATATTGCGGCTGTGCCGAGCGTAAATTTTCGGAAAAGATTCTGCTGCTTCGAATGAAAGGAATGGAACCGATTCAAATCATAAGAGAACTGGAAAACGAATACGGTATAACGGCTTATATCGGCGATGTTTTTTCTTATTTGGAAGACGCGGTTCGAAATTTGGAAGCGGTTGAGTTGATTTCAAAAACGATGAAAAAGAATGCATTGGCAACAGACGCAAAAGAACTTAGAGTGAAAATACGCGGCTGACGGCGGTTAGTTTTTCGCCTGCGGCTTGCAGTTGGCGCATGCGGGCTGTTCCAATTTTAAATTTGAAAAAAGCAAGCCACGTTTTTAATGAGATTATCAAACCTCACAAACCTCTTCTCTGCGAACGTGCGTTCCTCTGAAATAAGACAGCACCGCACCGGCCAAACAAAAAACGGTTCCGATATAGAAAGTCATTTTCATGGCATCCAAAAACAGCGGAATCGTGTCCGCCTGAATCATTTCCGTACTGCCGAGGAAGACGGAAATAATACACATTGTAATTGCCATGGACAAAACCATTCCTGATTGGCGCATAACCGACAAGGATGCGCTGGCGCTGCTGTAATCTTTTTTACTGACACAACTCATAATTGAAGAAGTGTTGGGTGACGCAAAGAAAGCGAAGCCGATGCCGAGAAGAACTTCAAAAACAATCAGCAGACAGATGGAAGAATCTGCATTAAGCGTTGAAAGACAGATAAGACCGACAGACAACAGCAGCATTCCGAATGTAGAGAGGTAGCGGCTGTCAACGCGGTCCGAAAGTTTGCCGACAAAAGGAGAGAAGATCGCTTGCAAGAGCGGCTGTACCAGCAAAATCATTCCGGCAGTCCCTGACGGCAGCATTAAAACGCGTTGCAGATACAAACTGAGCAGGAAAATAACTGCATAAGTGCCGGCATAATTCAAAAAAGCGGCGAAATTCGAGCGGGTGAAGCGTTTATTTGTGAAAAATAAACCGATTTGCATTATCGGATACGTTTGTTTCCGGCTGTAAATAATGAAAATCGGGAGGGCGATTAAACCTGCTGCCAGCAAAACAAAAGCCCATGCCTGCGGGAGATTGCTGAGCCCGAATAAAACGCAGAAAACTGTAATCATATACAGCAAAGCTCCTTTTTTATCAAACGGTTCGCCTTTGCCTTCGATAAATTCAACGGAAAGCGCGCGGTAAACTAAGAAAGTACTGACAGCTGCTAACGGAATCAAAAGGAGAAACAGATAACGCCAGCCGAAATATTCTGTCACGATGCCGCCGATAACAGGACCGAGAGAGGAACCAATATAGATTACACTGATGTTGATTCCAAAAACCAGGCCGCGTCTGGAAGCGGGATATATGGAACTGAGAATCGGGAGTGAGGTTGCGAAAACGCAAGCCATGGAAAGCCCGTCTAATGTTCGCAGAAGAACCAGAACCCAAAAACTCGGTGAAAACGGCTGAAGTATTGCTGAAATGGTCGCCAGAACCATGCCGATTAGAAACAGTTTTTTACGTCCGGCCAAATCCGAAAGACGCGCCATCGGAACTAAAAAGAGAACGGATGACAGCAAATAAGCAGTAGAGACCCAGCCCAAAGAATGCGCGCTGACATGGAAATCCGCACCTATTTCCGGAAGGGAAAGATTGAGCATCGCAGCGCCGAACGGCGTCATAAAGGAAGCCAAAGAAATGCCGATTAAAACCCACTTTCTTTGTTTTTCCGATAACGTTGGCGTCGTTGTTGGCGTCGGCATCAGCGGCGGCATTTTTGAAGAGCTGGCGGATGAAACTGTGTTTTCTGCTGACATTTAATCAACCTGATGGAAGATAAAACTTTAAAAATAAAAATAAAAAAAGGAATGAGAAACAATTGTTTCCCGATTCATATTTAATTGTTTGGTTCTAATTTAAAATTCATTTACATTATTTTTATTTTAAATTCGTTCTTTTCAGGAACATGGAAAGAAGAAGAACAATAAAAATAACGAATCCGATTGTGATAAGCGCTAAAATAATCGTTTGATCGAAATTGAAAATGGAATTGATATCCGTAATTTGGATGTAAACGAACATGGCGACTAAAACAGCAATCAGCAGAACCGAAACAAAGAAAGATACTTTTTCGGCTGTTGACAGCGGTTCGACTTCTTTCGTCGGCTTATATTTTTCAGCTTTTGAGGATGAGCGGGCAGACCATCCTGATTTTTTGCCGGAGGCTTGGTTCCAGTCTTTTTTAACGGCAAAAGACGGCTGCGGCTTTTCCGGCTTTAAGTCATCGTCATCATCGTCGTCCGTTACCAGCTGAATGCGTTCGGGAACGGTCGGAATCATCGGACCTTCGGGACGGTAAAGGTCTCCGGCAGGATTATTGGAAATGCGTTCGCCGGACAGGTCGCCGGAGTCTGAAAGCGTTGATAAGCGGACTTTATCGGAGCCGACGGAAAGCTTAAAGCCTTTCTTTTGAGCGCCGTAACCGGTCACGACATAAAACATTCCTTCCGCGGTCGGTTTTGCATTATAGGGGATGCGGATGACGACGCGGACATAATCGTTATTTTGAATATGGTGTTTGCTCGGCACTAAGATGATATAATCGCGAATCGAATCGTCAGGTAAAAATGAAATAAATGTCGGCGCGGCGAAGTTTTTAATGAAAATCTGAAACTCGCGGTCTTCGCCTCTGTAAAGCGGGACTTCGATCGTATCGTATTTAAACTCGATCGAGTCTAAATTTTGGCGCCCGATATAGATATCTTGAAGAACTTCTTTCATTGCAATTCCTCTGAATTGATAATAATTGTGTGATAAATTGTGTGATAAAAATGAAAGTTTACTTAAATTAACGCTAAGTTGATTGTTATTATACTTCATGAGTTAATAAAATTATTCATTATCTTTTTTTATTTATGAAGTGTGAATAAAACAAAATCGACATTTTTTCAATTTATAATATCGGCGTGAAACGCATGCGGCTGCGGTCAGGCTAAATCTGAATACTGCATAGCGCACAGAACAAATAGCGACGGCAGCAAAAATCGCGAAGCGATTTTTCATAAACACCACCCTCCCACTGCAAAACGAAAACCTGACTCCAACTGCAAAACGGAAACCTGACTCCAACTGCAAAACAGCAACCTGACTCCAAGTGGAAACAAATTCCTTCATATAAAAAGAAGATACGAAAAACCAATAGCGGATTTTCTTAATTCTTAAAAATGATACCGTTCGCGCGCGAAGGCTGTTGGCAGCGGCAGATACAAGAGCCGACAGCCGCAAAATAAAATTAGTTAAAACTGTCTCTCAATTCCGGCGGCAGCATATTGGCAATCTTATTTTCAATCGGATAGTAAATGCCGCAGCTTTGACAATATAAATTGCCGGAAATGATTTCAGTTTCGGTTTCTTCTTCGGGCTTGGCTTCAAGTTTTCCGCGGCAAACCGGACAAATCATAATGGAAAGCGTTTCTTTTTTCATAATAATCCAAATCCAAATATTCATACGGCGGGTGCTGTTCCGTTTATCGGTTCAAAGAATTCTTTAAGTAAATTGCGAAGCAGGTCAACGGCATAGTTTTCAAATCCTGTTAAAATCATGCCGACCGCAATCGCTGCCAAAAGAAGGCCGAGCAAACGTGTAATCACGAGCATTCCGGTATAACTGAGGCGCTTGGTGATGGCTTCAGAAGAGCGGAACATCAAATAAGCAATACAGTAAACGAGAACGATTGCAACCAATGCGATAATAATTTCCAGAAATCCTCTGCCGCCGGTTAAAACAATCACTGTTGAAATTGTACCGGGACCGCAGAGCAGCGGAATTGCGATTGGAAAAACCCAGAAGTCCTTATCTGTGGATTCGGAGATTTCTGTGGAAGAGACAATCGGGTTGACCTTTGCCGTCATCATGTTAAAACCGACGGAAAGAAGAATAATGCCGCCGGCAATACGAAGAGCATCAATGCTGATATTGAAAAGATTGAGAACGAGTGAGCCGGCAATCGCGAAAAAGAGCGCCATGCCCATCGCGAGCAAAATTGACTTCTTAGCATACAGATTTTTTGTTTTCTTCTGATAACCGCTGGTCATCGACATAAATGTAAATAAACCGCTGAGCGGGTTGACGATAACGAAAACCGATGTAAAGGCAATAATAAAAAATGAAATTAGATTATCCATCGTTCGTCACCAAATTATGAAACACAACACTCATTCATGTCAATAAAATCATGTCAACAACATTTACGTCAATAAAAATCATGTCAACAAAATTTGTGTCAATAATAATTAATAGAATGTAAAAAACGTTTGCAGTTATATAAAAGTAAGGGTTGCCTCGAAAAGAAGCGGTGTTTAAAAATAAAATAAAAATAAAAAAGGATGGTGTCCGGTTTACAAATTCACCGGACAGGAACACATTTCAATGAGCGCTTCTTCTCCGGAATGAGATCCGCGGGCGATTAAGACATCGTTCTCCTGAATCGTAATCCGGCCGCTGATAGAATAAAGCCAGCGGTTTTCTCTTTTAATCGCCAAAATATGGATGCCGGTTTCGGTTTCCAGCCTAAGCTCTTTCAGAGTTTGACCGATAATCGGGGAACAATCGGCGACTTCGACTTTGATGATGACTTCATCGGATTCACGAACCGCCATCGCGATAATCGGGTGAAGCTCGATTTCACGAACAACAGGGTCGGCAATGTCGGAGGCAGCGTTTGAAATTTTCTCGGACGCGCTTGAGAAGATGAGAAGACTTTTGTAATCCGTTAAATCTTCGCCTTCGGCGGCGGAAGCGGCGGCTTCTAAAACTAAATCCTGAACCGCATACTTCATTTCATCCAAATGCTGCTCAATCGCCTGAACTTCGTGAGCGATGTCTTTGTTGTTGAGCAGAAGCGCAGAATACGCTAAGCCGACGGACAGTTCGCACATGTTTTTCATTTCAACGATGATGTCAATGGACTGGTCGAATTCGGCCGGATCGTTATAGTCGATGACTTTTCTCGGCGTGTAAATTTTGTTGGTCGCTTTCTTAAAGAAAATCGGAACGCCTTCATCGTGACCGCGAGCGATTAAAACATCGCCTTGACGAAGTCTGGTTTCGCTGTTGGGCGCATAAATCCATTCAGAATTGCGGCGCATGGCGATAATCCACATACCTGTCTCGACATCAAGTTCTAAATCACCGAGTGTCTGCCCGACCATTTCAGATTCTTCATTGAGACGGACTTTGACAATCGTTTCATTGGCGTTTCTGAGCGCGACTTTCAAACGGTCGGGAATGGAAATGTCCATGAGAACGCATTTTGAAATTTCCATGGCGGCGTTGGCAATGTATTCAGATGCCGCTGCAACTTCCAAAACACCGAGAAGCTGCTCAGCTTCTTCAATGCGGCGTGTGCTTAAAATGGCGCCCATTTTGATTTGGTAGTCAAGCATGTCCATGTTTTCTTCCAAATGCATCACTTCTTCAGCGATGTCTTCGTCATCGTAAATCATTGCCGAGTACGCCAAATCTACCATGAGTTCTGAAGTGTCTTTCATTTCAACCAGCAATTCTTTCAAATTACGGGGCTTATATTGATACCGATTTTTAGCCATACAGGAAAAACCATCCTTTTTTAATTTTACCTAAAGTTTGCCGTTTCAAGACGGCGATTATGTAATTTATTAATTTTAGTTTCGTTTTTGAATTTTTTTGACTATTATTTTGATTATTTTATTTTGAATTATTTTTAGAGTTATATTTCGATATTTGTTTTAAATTCAGTCTCTTGAATTATTTTTTTAATTTATTTTGAATGATAAAATCATAAATTTTAATATTAGAGAACGACCAATCCGAAAGCGATAACGGCAATCATTATGCCGATCACACCGACCAAGTCGCCCATGCTGGCAACGACAGGAATTACAATATCATCCGGATCGATTCCAAGTTTATGTGAGAGAGAAGATAAGACGACTGCTGATGTGTAAACAATCAGAATGTCTAAGATAACAACA
This sequence comes from Methanimicrococcus sp. OttesenSCG-928-J09, assembly GCA_030266245.1. Lineage (GTDB taxonomy): Archaea > Halobacteriota > Methanosarcinia > Methanosarcinales > Methanosarcinaceae > Methanimicrococcus. Next base: position 25,251 of record JAJDHP010000004.1, on the reverse strand, counting down.
ATGAAGCTGACACCGAAAATCAGTTCAACGGATGTTCCGTAGCCTAAGACCAGATTTATAAAATAAACGACAATGCTGACGAAAAGCGATGAGATGACGGCAACAATAATTGCAGCAATCACGCTGTTTTTGACAACAGGATTGTTGAGAATACCGCGTCCCAGACCGAGATGGAAAGCGGAAGAGAGGCGAGAGCCGAGCATGCTTCCGGTATCGCCGCCGATTTTAAGCAAAACAGGCATGAGAATCAGAAGTGTCGGATATTCAATGAGAATATCTTCCTGATATCCGAGAAGCAGTCCGACAATGATTGCCATAAAGCAGGTGACAATTAAAATCGGAAGACCGCCTTTGACGAGCCCTTTGACGGTATAATAGCTCATATCATCAGCACCAGCCTGGCGAATATGAAAATCATCGCGACAGAGATGATATCGCCGATTGTTGCAATTGAGGGCGTGACGACGTTGTCGGGGTCAAAACCGAAGCGGAATGCTCCAATTGACAAATAAACGGAAACGAATGAAAGAATCAGACCGGAGAAAAAGCCGGACATGAGTGAAATAAGAATTAAATTAAAAAGACCGGCGCTTCCGAATCCCAATAAAATGGAAACAAAGTGCCCGAGGAATCCTAAGAAAATAGAAATAATGACTGTCAGAATCATTGATCCGACAATGTTGTTGGTGAGTTCGCGGTTTTTGTAATCGATTTTTGTAATCAGACCCATATGAATCGCGCTTCCCAAACGGGATCCGAGCGTGGATGAAATGTTGCCGCGAAGTCCCATGATACCGGGAATAATCACAATCAATCCGGGAATCATTTCAAGTTCGTTGGTCATGCCGGATAAGATAACACCTGAAATAATGCCGCCGACCACCGCAACGAGTTCAAAAGGCAGCGCCTCTTTGACAATAGAGGAAACGCTGGCATATTCTCCCAAGTATTGCTCAACGTATTCGGATTCCGCGTCTTCGCGTTCACGGTGAGGCATAAAACGTATTAAGAAAAATAAAACATATAAATGCTGTTATTCAAAAAATGAAAAGGGCATGCGGTTGTCAAATATTTTTGGTTTTGGTTATTGCAATTATTTTGTTTAAATTGGTTGTTTTAAGACTTTTTTTATTTGATTCAATTCGTTTGATGCTGTATTTTTTTAGTTTTAACGGTTGCAGCTTGCTGTTGCCGACGTTGTTCCCCGCGTGCGCGAACGGCATCATTTTTATAGAATCATAGAAAAGCGAGGGTTAATTTTTATCTGCTTATATTATAATAAACACGGATTAATTCTCATCTTTTTTACTTTTACTATATGTACCTGCCAATGCAAAACTAATTTGCTACAGCTACCTTACTGCTGCCGTTACAGATTGCTACCTTACTGTTGCCGTTACAGATTGCTGCCTTACTGTTGCCGTTACAGATTGCTGCCTGCTGCTGTCGCGCGCGATCGGCACAATTTTTTAATAGAATTGAAAAAATGCGCCTTATTTTTTTGGAAAATAAACAAACTGTTTTTTCGGCGTGTCTGTGAGAAAGTATTTATACTTAGTTTCCGTTTTTTTCGAAGTTGGGCTCGTGGTCTAGATGGTCATGACACCGCCTTTACACGGCGGAGGTCCTGAGTTCGAATCTCAGCGGGCCCATATATCATATTAATTTAACATTCGGCGGGAAATGTATAAAAGTGAAAACGCCGATTTATGTTCAACTTACTTTTATCATTCACATTATTTACAATCACTTACTTCCGTGGGCTCGTGGTCTAGACGGTTATGACGTCGCCCTCACATGGCGGAGGTCCTGAGTTCGAATCTCAGCGGGCCCACTTTTTCTGATTTTTTATAGAATGCAGGTTGCTCAAGATTTTTATATAAGCAAAGCCTCTTTTTTTGTCATGGAACTCTCAGAACTGCCAGTTTACGTTTACCCGATAGTGTTTATCTTGCTTGTGATTATTGTTGCCGTTGTCAGTTTATTAATCGGCAAAAGAAAATACAATCAGGAACACGGTATCGTTAAGGAAAAGAAAGTCAAAGCGCCGAAAGTAAAGAAAGAAAATACCGGCAAAAAACTCAAACGCGCAGAATCGGCATCAACCCCTTCAAGCTTTAAAGATGAATTTGACACAGACGATGAATACGATAACGCTGTCGAATCTTTGAAAACAGCACCTGCCGCCAAGCCTAAACAAAGAGTTGTGGAAGGTCCTGTCATCGTTGTTGATGAAAAGAAAGTTAACGAAGAAGAAATTATTGAGTGGAAACCGCCGACGGAAGATAAAAAAGTTATTTCCGAGCAGAAATCCGCAGTCAATGAAACAGATAATTCTGCATCAGCTGCCACTGCTTCAACTGCCACCGCTTCAACTGCCACTGCTTCATCTGCCGCCGCAGCTGCCTCCACTGCTGCAACCGCCGCGCCTGTTGCTGCTGCCGCACCTCTTGCCGAGCCTTCTGAAAGCAACTGGGATGATGAAGATTTAGAACTTTTTGAAGCCAGATCTTATTCTTTTGATGAAGAAACCCAATCCGGAATCGTAACAGACAAATCCGCAGCAGCTGCTGTTGCCGCCAAAGAAGAAAAACCTGCGGAAGTTCCGCCGGAAACGATGTACGCATTCCGTGAAAAGAAAGAACCGAGCCGTAATCCGGAAGATGACGAAGGTGTTCAGATTTTTGAAACAAAAGATGAAAAACCGGAACCTGCTCCGAAAATTGTTCCCAAAGAGGAACCTAAAGTCAGCAACTCCAAATACGCTTACTTCGATGCCGTGATGGAAAAGGAAAAGATGGAGACGAAAAAAGAAACAGAATGGCAGCCGCCGGAACAGAGAACAGCACCGGCAACACCGCCGGCATCAGCTGCATCTGACTCTGCCGCGTCAGCAGCATCCGCATCAACATCAGCAACCCCCAAACCGAAAAAGTCAATGCAGTACATTGAATTGGATTTGGATGACAAAGAATAATCGAATTGATGAAATAGATTCGAAATAATCACAAATAATAAAAACGAGGCGGGACGGCGAAAACCGTTCCGCTTTTTTTTGGTTTTCAGCCGTTTTAATTTTAAAAATAAGATATAACACAATAAAACCCGATACGGTTTTATTAAATGAGAAGAAATTATTTGAATAGAAATTATATATCTGTGATATTATGGCTGTTAAAAAAATCGCATCCGACACTCTTGATTTTATATTGGAATCATGCAAGGCGACGCATCCGCGCGAATTCGGCGCACTTCTGGAGGCGGACGGCGATACAATTATCAATGTGATTTATCTGCCCGGAACGGATTCAACGAGCAGAAGCGTCAGCTTAAAAACATGGACGATGCCGAATATGCCGCACGCGGGATCAGTTCACAGTCATCCGAGCGGCGCAGTTCGTCCGTCCGAACAGGATTTGATTTTCTTCAGAACAAATGAAGTGAATATTATTGTCGGCGAACCGTATTCGAGAGAGTCTTGGAAAGCATTCGACCGCAACGGAAATTTGATATCTCTTGAAATCGTTGATTACGAATTTGATGATGAGGAAGAAGATGAAGACAGCGAATTTAATTGACGGCGCAGATTGAAGTTAAGGAAAAGGATAAATAAAATTTAACAAATTAATTAATACGAAAAATAATGAAATGGAAATAATAATTAATTAAAAAAGAAAGAAAATGATTGACTTATCCATTATTCCGACATCGAGCGGCTGTTATATTTACCGCGACAAAGACGATGAAATCATTTATATCGGCAAGGCCAAAAATCTTAAAAAACGCGTTTCCAGTTATTTTCAAAAACGGGACCTTGACCCGAAGACACGCCTTTTGGTCAGGCATATTGTTTCCGTTGATTTTATCATAACGGCAAACGAAGTTGAAGCGCTGATTTTGGAAAACACGCTGATTAAAAAACATAATCCGAAATACAATATTGACTTAAAGGATTCAAAGAGCTACGCGTTTATCCATATCAGCGGCGAAGATTTCCCGCGCATCGGCATTCTGAGGCGGGCAACTGCAAGCGGTAAACTGTACGGTCCGTTCGTTTCCGCGAAGGAGCGGGATGAAATATTGGATGTCGTCAAGCGGACATTTAAACTGCGCTCCTGCAGAAATATGCCCAAAAGACCCTGCCTGCGCTATCATATCGGCAACTGTATGGCGCCGTGTACGGGAAATGTTCCCAAAGATGAGTATAAAAAAGCGATTGATAAGGCGGATTCTGTTCTGAGGGGCAATTCGGCGGAGCTTGCTGAAAAACTGAAAAATGAAATGGAAGAATATTCTAAAAAACAGGAATTTGAAATCGCGAGGGATTTGCGCGATCAGATTTATGCGCTGGAATATTTGAATAATCGCCAGCACGTCGCGCGCCAAATCAATCATGATGAAGATGTTATCAATTATATTATCCGCGACGGAAAAATTTACATTATGGTTTTCAACGTGGTGAAAGGCAATTTGGTCGGCAAGGAGGAATTTACATTCCCGTATCACCAAAACTTTTTAGAGGAATTTTTGGTCCGCTATTATTCAGGACACGAAACGCCTGCCGAAATTATTCTTCCGGATGCGGGAGAAATATTGGAAGAAGAGGCTTATACGGCACAAGAGGGTGTCGTTCATGAAAAACCTGCTGTATATACCTCCAAAGCTGAAACGGGTACTGCCAAAAACGAAATCAGTACTATCAAAGCTGAAACTGGTACTGCCAAAACTGAAACCGGTGCTGTCAAAGCTGAAAACGGAGCGGAGAATGAAAATATCAGTCAGTCTTTGATTGATTTCCTGTCTCAGCGCCGCGGCAAAGCTGTTAAAATTACGATTCCCAAACGCGGCGACAAAAAAGACTTGCTGCTGCTGGCTGAAAAGAATATTGAAATTGCCTTCTTCAGTGCAACTTCTAAAGTGGAAGAGCTTGGAAAACGGCTGATGCTGCCGGAGCCGCCGCGCGTGATAGAATGTTTTGATATTTCTCATTTGTCAGGAACGCACACGGTTGCTTCGATGGTTCAGTTCCGTGATGGGAAGGCAGATAAGTCTAATTACCGCCGTTTCAAAATCAAAACTGTTGAAGGCATTAACGATTTTGCATCAATTGCTGAAGTTGTCAACCGACGCTATTCCCGTCTTTTGGAAGAAGAAAAGCCGCTGCCGGATTTAATTTTGATTGACGGCGGCAAAGGGCAGCTTTCTTATGCGGTTGCCGAATTGAAAAAACTCGGCGTGAAAACGCCTGTGATTTCGCTGGCAGAACGTGAAGAAGAGGTTTTTGTTCCGGGGCTGTCAGATCCGCTCCCGATTAAAAAGAATGAGAAAGCTTCCCTTTATCTTCAGGAAATTCGTGATGAAGCACACAGATTTGCGATCACGTTTAACAGGGAACTTCGGCAGAAAGCACTGAAAGACTGAACTTGCAATTAGAGAAACAGCGAGAGTGGAAATAAAAAAGCTTTAAAAAGCTGCAAAAATAAATAAAACGGCACATCAAAAAACAAACAAAAAAACAAACAAATGCGTTGATTACTTTCACTGACCTTGTCAAACCTTTATATTATCAAAAACCCAATTTTGATCAGCGAACTTTTATCAGTTTATTATTTCCAATCTACTGTGATTATTTTCAATTAATTAGCTTCAATTAATTAGCTTCAATTAATTAGCTTCAATTAATTAGCTTCAATTAATTAGCTTCAATTAATTAGCTTCAATCTACAATCATCAATTTACAGAATTCGGCGGGTGCGACATGATTTATTTTAAAGAAACGGAAATCGGCGGAATCGGAATAGAAGAAGCCGGCGGGAAAATTACATAGCTTGTTTTTAAGAATGACACTCGAAAAATTGACGGCGAATGTGGCATTTATTCTGAAGAAAATGCGTCTCCTGTTTTGAAAGAAGCGTTTAAGCAGCTGGATGAATATTTTGAAGGCAGCCGCACCGAATTTGATTTACCGCTGGCACCCGAAGGAACGCCTTTTATGAAAAAAGTGTGGGCGACGCTTTGCGAAATCCCATATGGAGAAACGGCAACTTACAAAGATATTGCCGAAGCGGCCGGCAGCCCGAAAGCTTATCGCGCGGTCGGTTCAGCGAACAACAGAAATCCGATTTCGATTATTATTCCATGCCATCGCGTCATCGGCTGCAACGGCAAATTAGTCGGATATGCAGGGGGAACGGACATAAAAAACAAATTGCTGCTTTTGGAAAACAAACAATTTTGTGAAAAATAATCCGGATGAGAGGACGAATAGAAATGTCAACAGCCATATCAGCCGAATTTGTTCAATCAGAATTGGGAAAAATCAGTTCGCCGGAAAAAGCCCGCCATCATCAGCGTTATTTTAAAACCGGACCAGGGGAATACGGCGAAGGCGATATTTTTATTGGTGTTGACGTTCCGAAAATGCGCACGCTTGCTAAAAAAGTTTATTCGGATTTCTCACTTTTAGAAACGGCTGTTTTGATGAAGTCGCCGATTCATGAACATCGGCAAACTGCTCTTTTCATTCTTGTTGAAAAATATAATGCGGCGCGCCGCAAATGTTTGCCGAAGAGAGATGTTTTGCCGGCAGATGAATTGCTCAAAGAAGCGGCAAGAGAGAAAAAAGAGATTGTCAGTCTTTATTTTGATCATTTAAGATATATCAATAATTGGGATTTGGTGGACTGTTCCGCCTCCTACATTATCGGCGAATGGTTTTTAGAAACAGATCCTGAAACGCTCGGCGCCGAAACTTTGAAGAATCTTTCAGAATCAAATGATTTGTGGGCGCAGCGCGTTTCCGTTATGACAACGCACGCGTTTATTCGAAACGGCATTTTTCAGCCGACATTGAATCTTTGCGCCTACTTCTTGCCGGCCAAACATGATTTAATTCATAAATGCACCGGCTGGATGCTTCGTGAAGTCGGAAAAAAGGATAAAGAAACTTTGATTTCATTTTTGGAAGAACATTCAACTGAAATGCCGAGAACCATGCTTCGCTATTCGATTGAAAAGTTGACGGCAAGTGAAAAGGCGAAATATATGAAAAAATAATTTTTTTAAATTCTATTTACGATTTATAATTTAGATTGGTACGGCTAATTCATTCTTTTTTATTTTTATTATATGTACCTACCAATGCAAAACTAATTTCCACTTGGAGTCTGTTACCGCTTCCACTTGGAGTCAGGCTGCTGTTTCCACTTGGAGTCTGTTTCAGTTTCCACTTGGAGTCAGGTTGCTGTTACCGATTGGAGTCTGTTACCGCTTCCACTTGGAGTCAGATAACTGTTACCAATTGGAGTCTGCTGCCGTTTTGCAGTGGGAGGGAGGTGTTTATGAAAATCGCTCCGCGATTTTTGCGGCTGCCGCCGCTGTACCCATAACAGATTAAATATCGGCGCCCACACGCGTGAGCCGCACCAATTTTTCAAATTTGAAGAAAAAGAGACCTATATTTTAAACAAATAATAAATGAAAAATCAATCAATCGTTTGATTCTTTTTTTGCCGCTCAATGATTTCAGCTGCAATCGCGCGGCTGCTGTAATAGCTGCCGGATTTGGCAGGCAGACGAATGACTTGAGGATTGAATCCGCGCTTGGAAAGCGCTTCTTTTAATTCGTCTTCTTTGAATTTCTGGTCAAAACCGAGAACAATGATGTCGGGGCGAATGGCTTCAATCGGCTCAAAATAATCGGTCAGACTGCCGAGAAGAGCGGTGTCGACGGGTTTTAAGGCGGCAACCATTTCAAGACGCTGACTTTCAGGAATAATAGGCGTCGGCTTATGATTTACATTTACATCACGGCTGATGATTACATAAAGTTCGTCGCCGAGCATTTTTGCCTGCTCTAAAAAATAAATATGCCCGGGATGCAAAAGATCAAAAGTCCCTGTTGCCAAAATGCGCGTCAATCCTGTCACCTGCAGAAACAAAAGTATCGAATGATAAAAAAGTTTTGCATTATTCAAAACAGGAGTTGTCAGATTTCAAAAAAACAGCTGAAAGTTTGGTATGCTTTTCGTTTGTTTCAATCAGCTTCAATTCGCCGGAATAACGGTAAAAAATCATTTTAGCGATATAGAAGGTCAAACTCAAAATATCGCCCGTGACGCTCTGCGTATCTTCGTTTAAGATGGTTTCAGCGATGTTGCCGGGAACAAAAAAGTCATAAATATCAATTTCGATAACGCATTTGTTTACGCCGTTTTCCTGTAAATCGGAAAGCGTAAAAGAAATTTTATGATTTTTAGATTCACTGCCGAGCGTGATTTGAATCAATAAATCAAATAGTTTCGGAAAAGCCGAATCTGCAAAAACAGTCGCGTCTTCGCCGATAATTTCGAATTCTTTATCGGGATAAGCAGCAATAACATTTTGAATACATTCGGAAAAAGAATAAAATCCGGGTTTGCCGCCGCAGTAAACAAACTGCTCAATTCCTTTGATTGTGTCGATATGTTCAAGACTCTTGTAAGAAGCTTCCTTAATCATTTCCAAATACTTATCTTCTTTTTTGATTTCATACAAATCCAAAGACATTAAAATAGCGTTCTGATAATTTTTCAGATCATGCTTAAACAAATCATAAAAACGGCTTCCGAGTTCAAGATAACGTTCCGTATAGAGGTCCAAAACCGAATCGGTTGGATTAAGCAGAAATACGTTATTACATGAACTTTCCTTTTTCACAGAATCACCATTAGTCAAATATAAACAGATTTATCACTGCAACATTTTATTTAATTTAATTGGTTATTTTAATGTTATGACATGTAAAAATTATATAGCGAATATACTGACATTAAGCAGAAAAACACTTTTCTTTGATAGCATAGTCACTCGGGTTATTTAAAAATAATTATAGTATTATTATATTTATTTAGCCATTAATAGAAAACAATTTCGATTTAATGAAACAAATCAAAGAAGAAATCCGGAAAATAAAGGACAGACGGTAAAAAAGTCATAAAAACAATTTGATATTTTATCAATTATTTTTGTTTGTTGTTTTGTAAATAAAAATAATCAATCCAAAAATCATAAATCAGGATAAAGAAATATAACTAACAGTAATAATTAACAGACAAATTTATATACATTTGGAACGTCCCACATTTTGTGAAAGAAATAAATTTCACGACTATTGTATAAATTAAGTGTTTAAACAGAAAATAGAAATGTTTGAACAGTAAACAAAAAATTGAAAATCAAACAAAATAATCCAATATGAATAACCGTTCGACGGTTTTTGAAAAGGAGACGAATAAATGGCGAAAACGATTGCTGAAATCAATGAAAAAATCGCATCCGGTAATGTCTGCGTTATAACCGCGGAAGAAATGTCCGATTTGGTGGACAATATCGGTGCCGAAAAGGCAGCTGAAGAAGTTGACGTGGTGACCACGGGGACTTTTGGAGCGATGTGTTCATCAGGCGTTTTCCTCAACTTCGGACACTCCGAAACACCCATTAAAATTACAAAAATGTTCATGAACGACGTGGAAGCCTACAGCGGCATTGCGGCTGTTGATTCATATTTGGGAGCAACTCAAATATCTGAAAAACTCGGCATCAAATACGGCGGCGCCCACGTGATTGAAGATTTAATCTGCGGAAAAGAAGTCGAAGTCGTTGCACATTCTTACGGAACGGACTGTTACCCCCGAAAAGAACTGACGACAACAATCACACTGGCTGATTTAAATCAGGCAATCATGGTTAACCCCAGAAACGTTTACCAGCGTTATGACGCGGCAACCAACGGATCGAAAAAGATTATTCATACATACATGGGAAAACTTCTTCCGGATTACAAAAATGTGACTTATTCGGGCGCGGGAATTTTATCCCCGCTTTCCAATGACCCGACTTATAGAACAATCGGCGCGGGAACCAAGATTTTCATGGGCGGCGCAGAAGGAACAATTGTCGGTGAAGGAACGCAGTGTTCAACCGCTTCCGGTTACGCGACACTCATGACAGCGGCGAATTTGAAAGAGATGACAAAAGAATATGTCAACGCTGCCAGTTTTGAAGGGTACGGAACTTCCCTGTTCTTAGGGATAGGCATTCCGATTCCGATATTGGACGCTGAAATGGCAAAAGCGACGGCCGTCAGAGATGCCGACATTGAAATCAGCATTAAAGATTACAGTATTGGTAAACGTGACCGTCCGACGGTTCGAAAAGCCAATTACGAGGAACTTCGTTCCGGCAGTATTCAGCTGAACGGCAAAGAAGTTACGACTTCATGTATGTCAAGCTTTAAAAAATCAAGACAAGTCGCGGAAGAACTGAAATCGCGTATTCTTGCAGGTAAATTCCTGCTCGGCGTGAACACGACAACGCTCCCGCTCAACCAGTCAACGAAGCCGATGAAAGAGACGAATAAAACGCCTCGCGTTCAAGACATCATGAGCAAGAAAGTGGTGACGGTTGAAGCGACGGACAGCTTTATCGGTGCGGCCAAACTAATGAAACAGAATGAGCGTAATCATGTGTCGGTTGTGTCGGAAGGCAAATTGGTCGGCATCATCACATCTTGGGATATTTCAAAGGCGGTTGCCGACGGAAAAATTGACACTGTTGAAACCTGTATGACAAAAGATGTGATCACCTGTTCGCCCGATGAAACGGTGGACGTGGTTGCCAAGCGTTTGGCGGAATTTAAGATTTCAGCCATTCCTGTCATTGACGAGAAGCAAAATGTTGTCGGCATGCTGACAAGCGAGCATATCAGCAGATTATTCACAAGGGGGAAGCACGAATGAAGTTAAAAATCAGTTTTCCGGATGAGCGTGTCAAATCACCGATTCTGTCAGAAATTATCCTTAAAACCGGCATTCTTGTCAGTATTGTTTCCTCCCACGTTGATTCAACCGGCGGCGAAATAATCATAGAAGTCATTGACAAGAACTATGAAACGATCAAAACCGAATTTGAATCACGCGGCGTCTCTGTAAAGCTGCTCAACACGCTGATTTGCAGAAACAAAGAAGAATGTGTTGACTGCGGCGCCTGCATTTCAGTTTGTCCATCCAAAGTCTTTTCGTTCGCCGAAGACTGGAGTTTGGAAACAGACACTCAAAAATGCGTCCGCTGCGGCTTATGTATAGACATGTGCCCGCACCAGGCGCTTTCGATTGAAGGAACGGATTGTGAGTAATCACATCTGTTTCTAACTTTTTTTATTTGTCAGTGTCTTGCGCGCGCGAGGCGTCCCAATTTTTTGTTTTTTTGAAAAACGGATTCAGTTTTTGTGATAATATTTTAAAATGTTTGACGACCATTTGGTTTCAATTTTTGGATAAACATAAACATCCGTTTCAAAAAATAAAACCAAAACGCCCCTTTTCCAAAATCTGAAAAAACAAATTTCATCGAAAAAACGGCGTTTCCTTTTTCTGAATTAGAATGAAAAATGATATTTCACTTTTTCAAAAAATAAAAGTCCAAATACGATCGTTAATTTTCAATTTTGAGTGTAGCGAAGCGGAACGAGGAATTGGAGATTTACGGATTCGTACCTATAATAATTAAAAACAGAATTAATTTAATTGCAGCTTCTTTCTATTACTGTCTGCTTTTATCTACTGCTGCCTGCTTCTACCTACTGCTGTCTGCTATCTGCTTCTGTTTTCATACGCATCTGCTCATTTTAAGAGTATTCCGTTCGCTGACGCGAACGTGCCATATTTACCTTACCGATTCCGTTTTGCTATTGCTACCTACCGTTTTAGTTTGCTATTGCTACCTTACCATTTCCGTTTGCCATGTGTACCTTACCGATTCCGTTACTGCTGCCAACCGTCTGCGCGCGCGAGCCGCATCAGTTTTCCATAATCGGCAAAAAGGAACAGCAATTTTTCAAATCAGCAAAAATGGGAAGCGGTTTAAACGAAAATAAAATCAGTAAGACGCTGACGCCACATCATAAGCCGTTTGAATCAATCTCAGCCATGTGTTTAAAGCGGAACGCAAAGAGATGATGTCAGTACTCTTTATTTCTAAAACAAGCCCGCCGTTTTCTAAAGATAAGAAAATTTCGGAACGGTCTGAAATGGATTCATCAGTTTCGGGCAGAAGGCTTTTGTAAATATCGGAAATCAGTTCCGGTTTTTCAGAGTGAAAAGAAAAGCGGGCTTCGGCTCTCATGATGATTCCTCAATGAATATAATCAGATTTGATGCCTTTCACATACAAACGAAGGAAAAGGCGGTCGTTGGAATAAAAATCAAGCCGGTCATCGTGAATATAAAGACGGCGGACATAAGCAGCCGCGTTGCCGACAGCAGCATTTCCAACAGCAGCGGCAGCCGAAACAGTAGCAGCAACTGCGGAATCTGTTTCATCAGCTTCGATTTCATTTCCAGGGATTGATTCATCGGATGCTGACGAAGAAATTGTTTTTGCTTTTGCTTTTTTCCGGCTTTGAGGACCGGGCTCAAGATTAGAATCGGGCGGTAAAATCAATCCTTTATCTTCAAACATAAACATATTCAGCAGTTTAAAGAGAATTGAAGATTCGTCGCCGTAAAAAATCGTTTCGCCGTAGCGCAGTTCCGTATTTGGGACAGAATCAAAAGAAGTTTCGGAAAAACGAACGGACAAAAACAAACGGCCGTTCGGATCATAAAAAGAAAGACTGCCGGGATTTCCATGATATTCCCCGACAATTGTTAAGACGGCTCCGCTTCCCCGCTCTAAAACTTCAGACATGGACATTTTGCCGCGCGTCATATAAGCCGCGTCGAAAAAAAGAGCCAGCTTTTTGCATAAAATCTTAGTTTTGAAGGCAGGTTTTCGGGAAGACGTCAACAACATCATATTATTCGGCCTTTATTCTTTTGATAGTTGCCGGGCGTTTTTTAATGAGAATTCTGTGGCCGCAATAGAGACAGCGGACACCTGCGTTTTCATAGTCGATGTCAATTTCTCTTTTGCAATGGGAACAGTAGTAAGACAAACAGGTCACCTTTTGAATTATTTTAAAAGTTGAATAGAATTCGAATAAATCAGATTCACTAATTTAAACTAAATTACAATAATATACAATATAAAATCACATTAAGATATAAAATCACATTAAAATCTGAAATCATATAAAATTAATGTGGAAATCGGCAGAACGGAAAACATCCGACGGCTGCCGAACACGTTAAAAAGAAAAAAGAACAGAAAAGCCAATGCGGCTGCTGTTCCTTACTCTTCGTCTTCTTCGTCCAAGAAATCATAGTGGTATTTCATGGAGCTGTCTTGAAGAGCATTCTTCATAGTGTTTTGGAATGTTTTACCGACAGCAGTCTGCGGAATGTATGTACCGCCTGCGAATTTGTAACCGCATTTCTTGCATTCCCAGATGCCTGTACCGATTCTTCTGACAGACGGGAGGTCACATCTGACACATGTGTGCGGACCTCTTGTACGTCCTTCGAGATCGGCGACGAGCTTTCTGTCTCTTCTGCCGTATCTGACACCAAATCTGCCTGCAGATCTGGAAACTTTACCTTTTCTTGAGTTTTTTCTAACCATAATGTTTCACCTGAATTGAAACGCGCCTTCGCGCATGTAATTTTGAAAATTTAAACTTGAATGATTCAAAACGAAATGAACTCCGAATTGAGCTGCGCCGTTTGAATCACATGAGTTGAAATGTATTAAAACAAGATTCAACTCCTTATAGAAAGATTAGATAAATATCTTTCCCTTAATTCTGCACCCTTTTCTCTTGCGAGATTCACCATTTCAATGACAGTTTCGGGACGCAGCGGTTCGGGACCGATTTTCTGCATACCGGAAAGTGCGCCTTCGCTGTCGGTAATGATGGACAGTTTGGTGTCGCAGACAATACCTTCATCCAAGGACGGATCCAAGAGAAGTGTGCCGTCGATACTGACAACAGTCACGCCGACAGGAGTGTTGTTAATCGGCATCTGCATGGACGGGAAGCCGTTCGCTTCGTCTGCCGGAATTGTGGTTGTCATCAAAGCAGCAATAGACGCCAAACAGGAAGCGTCGACGAGGTTGCCGGCATCATTAATAATACTGATGTCAACAAAAACCATCCAAACGAGCTCGCCTTCTTTAATGCAGAGCTTTTCTAAATCAATGGAATGAGATTCACGGATTCCGCGGTCAACGATTCTTGACATTTCAATAGAATCTTCGCGGGGCGGTCCGGCTTCAAAGTCGGGTGACGCAAGCGGATTGAGTTCCATGCCGGTCATGATAATTCCCATATTCGGCGAGTCGGGGAAAGGTGTTCCTTTCTGCAATTTAATGCCGACTAAAACTTTGGTTTCGCCGTATTTAACGTAAGCGGAACCCTCGGCCTTGGCAATAACATTGGTTTTAACGGAAATATCTCTCATTTCCTGAAAACCGCGGCCGTCAGCGCGCTTGCCTTCAATGATTAAATTATGAATATAATCTCTTTTTAAAGCGGAAATCACTTCACTGACCATATTTATTCCTCCTCTTCATCATCATCGAAATCGTCATCAGATTCTTCATCGATTTCGTCAGTTTCATCCTCAAGATCATCAGCATCAATGACAAAAATATCGGTTTCTTCATCATCGTCACTGTCGTTATCATCGTCTTCGTCATCATCGTCGCTGTCATCTTCGTCATCGTCTTCAAATTCAATGACAAACTTTTTGATTTCTTTTAAATCTTCAGCATCGAGCATTTCTTCGTCGTCATCAATAATACAGATGTCCAATTCGTCATCAAGTTCCAATGAAAAATCATCGGAGTCATCAGATTCTTCGTAGCTGCGGATGATAGCGGAAACATCTTTTGCAAGACGTTCTGAAACTTCGGCAACGAATACATCGATGTCATCGTCCAAATCATTTTCATCATCGCTTTCGCCATCGGATTCAGCATCGATTTCAAATTCGGAATCATCATCTCCATCTTCACATTCTTCGGCGTCAATTTCGATTTCTTCTTCAATGACAATGTCCGCGTTTTCATCTTCGTCATCCATGACAGATGCAAACTTTTCAAGAAGCGCTGCTTTTTGGATTTCAAGAACCTGGCGGCAGCCTTTTTGAACAAGCTCCATTGCTTCTTCGAATTCGGAAGGCGTCAAGTGACCATCCATTTGAATCAGTGTAATTCTGCCGTCTTCGGTCATGGCAATCGGTAAATCGGCTTCGCCGTAATTGTCTTCGGGCTTGTTTAAGTCCAAAACAATTTTGCCGCCGACTTTTCCGGCAGCGCAGGCGGAAACAAGTCCGCGCATAGGGATACCGGCATCGACAAGCGCAAGAGAAGCGGCATTGATAGCAGCCGTTCTTGTACCGGCATCTGCCTGAAGCACTTCAACGAAAATATCAATGGCTGCTTTCGGATAATCTTCGGCAAAAAGAACCGGCTCAAAAGCTTCGCGGCTGACTTTTGAAATTTCACTGCTGCGGCGGCTCGGTCCGGGTCTGGCGCGGTCTTCTACTGAAAAAGACTGCATATTGTATCTGTAGCGGATGACTGCTTTGTTGGGCAGCTGCATACGGCGCGGGTGCGCTTCGCGGGGACCGTAAACGGCGGCGAGCACTTTATTTGCGCCCCATTCCAAGTAACAGGAACCATTGGCGCGTGACAGAACTCCGATTTTAATTTTCATCGGACGGATTTCGTCGGGTTTTCTTTGGTCTGTTCGAAGACCGTTTTCATCAAAAAAAACCACATCAGTTTGGTTTGAACTCATTTCACATTTCTCCAAGAAATAAATCTGATATAAATGATTAAAATTTGAGATATTTGAATATTAGATTATTACATCCCGTTCTTATCGTTTCGGATTATCTGTCCGATTTATTGCCTTGATGAACGGGCGGGTGTGTAAAAAACACGCTCTTATAGCAGGAACAGTTTTCCTGTTTGTAGGCTTCCGGCTGTGTTAAACGCGATCTTTTCACCGGGCTTTTCATTGAATTTGCAGGACTTTTCTTTTCAACCGCTTTCTCCTCATCTGCTTTCTCCTCATCTGCTTTTTCCTTTTTGGAACCGCGCGATTTTTTCGGAGATTCTTCGAGAACTGCGGCTGCGTCGGAAGATTCAATGACCGGTTTTTTCGTATTGGCGGCGCCGTTCTTTCTGGAACGGGAAACGGGTTTAACTTCCGTTTCTTCCAAATCCGCTGCCGGTTCAGCGGCGGGTTCTTCGGAAACTGTTGTTTTTGGTTTCACATCGTGTGCCGTTCGTCCGACCGCTTCATACTGTTCGTCAATAAAAGCTGTTGTCAAATCGGTTAAACCGGGAAGGCGTGCATCGTTTTCGATCTTTTTTAAAGCTTGAATGAGAATATCCATGTCGGTTGAGTCGCCGTTCATCCAAATGCGGCCGTTTCCGCCAACGAAAATATCGCAGCCGGTTTTGGCTTTAAGCATTGAAATCATGCCGCCGGAACGGCCGATGATGCGCGAAACTTTGGAAAATGGAACTTCGTGAAGGCGTCCTTTTGTCAGCTTTTTGCAGATGGGATCCTTGTAAGTCAGTTCGATTTTCATTTCAGCGTTGACATCAACCACTTTCAGTAAAACGGTGTCGCCGATATCAAAATGCTGCAGCATTTCTTCGGACGGAACACGCATCGGATATTCAGTGACGTGTAAAAGTCCTTCATAAGGGCAATTAATATCAAAAATCCAATTTGACGATGTCACAACCGTTACGTAACCGATTATGAGATCGTTTTTCTTCGGCAAATAAGGTCCGGAAAGCGGATGAACCGAAAGTTTACCTTTCTGGACCAAAAGTCCGCACACCGAGGCGTAGACTTTTCCGCCGGAAATATAAGTTCCTGAGCCGGAAAGCGCCGTGTCATCAGACAGCAATTCTCCGGGTATAACAATTCTTTTTTTATCCATTCTATCCTCTGTTCGTCCTAGTTTGAATTTTATACCGTACGTTTTAATCATTTTTATAGTCTTTCACGAAAACAAGAAAAAGACGGCTAAAATGCGGGAAATCGGATGAATTAATTCAATTAAATCGGAAACAAATAAACAGGTACAACTTCAGCAGGCGGTCGTGCGTGCGCGAGCGGCAGCAATTTTTCAAATATCACTGAAAAACAGTATTCAGCCTCCATCTTTTTATAATTATATGCACCTGCCGAACGCAAAATTAGTTTCCGCTTGGAGTCAGGTTTTAGTTTGCAGTGGGAGGGAGGTGTTTATGAAAATCGCTTACGCGATTTTTGCGGCTGCCGCCGCAGTATAAATCTGCAATCAGCAATAACCGAATAGCATTGCCAAACAGCCGCCGCACGCGCGAATCGCATCATTTTTTACAAAACAACGAAAGCAATCGACGGTTTTTCAGTTATTAAAAAAACGAATTAAAAAACAAAGGGAGAAAATTAAAAATAGAGAAAAAAGAGAAAGAATCAGCCGTGAGAAGGCTGTTCGTCTTTAATCAATTTCGATTCCGCTTCGCCTTTTGTTAAATGGTTCAGCAAAGCATAGAAATCGGTTTGCATGCCGGCCGGAATTCGAACAACAGCAATCCATGAACCGTCTGATTGCCATTCGTTTTTAAGCATTTTTCCGAAATTGGCGATGTCGCCGTAGGCTTTCGGTGCGTAAAGCGGCGGGATTCGGACTGCAACGCTGACTTCTTCGAAACGGATCGGAATGAGCGGGCGAATCGCTTTCATTGTGATTTGAACGAGCTCGTCCACGCTTTTCATCGGGTCAATATTGACTTTGGCTTCTTCCATCGCAATTTCAATGCGCTGCGGCGGATGCGGTGCCATTGTTTGTGGATTGACGGCGTTTTGCGCAATGAATGTGACAACCAAGCGTCTTTTTTCTTCCAAGAAACGCTTACGCTGCTCTTTTGTAAGCTGAATCTCGCCGTCTTTTAAAATGATGGCGGCGATTTGAAGAACATCATCGGTTTGAAATGTTGAAACCAAATCGGATTCGGCGATTTTATCACCGCGGCTTGCATTTTCAAAAACCGTTTCAACGGCCAGAATATCAGCGATACTCACCTCTACACCGCGTTTATAAGCGAGAGCAAGTTCGGGATCAACGAGAATTTCAAATTCTTTGCTGCCTTTTTTAATATGAGCCGTGACGGCCTCGTCAAGTGAAACCATAAAATCAAATCCTTAATTTTTATTTGATTTATGCTTGGCTTCGTTTAAAGCATTTCGGTATTTTCATAAAAAGATTTGTGGGCGAAGATTTTTGAAAAACGGGGGTGTTTTTTATTGTTTGTACAAAAATTGTGCGGGTCGCGCGGCGATGCCGACCGAATGAAAAAAAAGAAATACGAATCAAAAATTGAACGAGTGTCCAATCTTTGACTTAGTTTTACAAAAATCAGATGTCGAGATCTGCGTCTTTGGATGAGCCGGACTCAGCCGATTCTTCTTCTGTTTTCGGATATTTTTCATAAATCTTATCGGCGAAAACTTTGACTTCATCGGTTGTTAATTTTCTGAAATCTTTTGTTGCGACAGGAATGACGCCGACTTCAAGGGTTTCGGGTTTGAATTTGCCGTCAGCAGCCTTGTAAAGCGCTTCGATTCCGAGGAAAATCGCATCGTCTAAGGACATATTTTCATCGTAGTCGGCTTCAAAGACTTCAATGACGGGCGCGCGGCCGGCGCCGATTGCGGTTGCTTTGTATTCCAAAAGAGCACCGCTCGGGTCTGTTTCAAAAAGACGGGGTGTGCTGTCTTCAACGCCGGCAATCAAAAGAGATGTGCCGTACGGGCGGGTGCCGCCGTATTGTGTGAAGGTCTGCTTGTGGTCACAGATTTTCTTAGAAATAACTTCAACACCTATCGGCTCGTCGTATGAAACGCGGTTGACCTGAGCTTCCACGCGGGCGCGGTCAATAAGCGCGCGGGCGTCGGCGACAAGACCGGAAGTTGCAGCACCGATGTGGTCATCGATCTGGAAAATCTTTTCAATAGAATTAGCTTCAATCAAACGGCTGGAGACACGCTTGTCAACCAATAAAACAACGCCTTCCGTCACCTTAATGCCGACAGCGGTTGTTCCTCTCTTGACAGCTTCTCTTGCATATTCCACCTGATAGAGGCGGCCGTCCGGACTGAAAACAGTACTAGCGCGGTCATACATTTGGGGGGCCATATCTTTCATAATTTAAAGTCTCCTGTTTTTATTTTATGTAGTTTATGTTTTTATTTCGGTTAATTTTTATTTGAAGTTTTATAGATTATTTGTTTTTATTTTTAAAGTTAAATTGATTATTTAAAAATAAATGTGAATTTCAATATAGAATCAATGAATATTAATGATTCGGAATTTAAGCGATTTGAAAAAGCGAACTCAAAAAATCCGTAAAGCCTTAGAGGATTTCGATTTCAACTTGATTTTCTTAAATTATTTAATTAAATTCCTTATTCAAAAATTTGGTCTGCGCACCCTTAACGGTTCCTGAAACGCCTGCTGTTCGAACAATTACACTTTGACCGTCAACCATTGTCATAAACGCCAAAACGCTGATCGTTTCTGAAACAGCCGTATGCCAGCATTTAACGATTCCGACATTGTTTTCAAAACCGAGAACAGAAATACCGCAGGCGGCAAATCCGATATCGCCTAAAACAGTGCAGCCGATTTGAGAAACGGCAGAAATAAATGAATTTCTCTGAACAGGAGAATCACTGATAACTTCAACAGCGACATATCTTTTTCGTTTTCGAAGCGACGGGAGAAGCGGTTCCAAATTATACACCTTTAAAATAATACAGATAAAAGGAACGTAAGGGGATTTAAGAATTTTGTTCAAAACGGGTCAAGCCCGCCGAACATTTTCGTTTTGCATAACAATAAAGAATGCTTTTTTGTGATAAAAAGTTCATTTGAACTTATAAATATATCTGTATTCAAAATAAATTTCGAAATAAATGTCATTCGGCTGCATCCAGAATAAACATTATTTGGCTGCCTTCAGAACATTCAGAATAACCATTATTCGACAGCATTCAACAAAAAACATTATTCACTACACTTCGAATTGATTTCAATCGGATGACAATATTTCAACGCCGTTCGCAATCAGTTTTCCTGACTTCAGCATTTTTCGGCGCTTAATGATTTCAGAAGGAATTCGACTCACTGCCGCCATTGTTTCTTCTTGTGTCAATCCGAACATTCGTCCGAAAGCTTCCAATTCATACGGCCCGCGTGAGTCATAAAAAGACAAAGCACCGCTGAAAAGCAAAACAGGAACGCCGTATTTGCGAAGAATCGGAATCATTTCCATACCGTCGGCAAAAATTTTACTGCGGCGGTAACCGCGTGTTTGTAAAAACGGCAGCATATCGAATCCGAAAGCCGTCTTTTTATCCCGCGCAATTTTGGCAACAATATGATTAATCTGGCCGCCGGCAGTATAAAGACCGGAAGAGCCGTTCGGACCGGATCTGCCTGCCGAGCCTGCCGAATAAGTAACAGGAATGATTAAATCAACATCAGAGGATTCTGCTGCGGCGCGGATTACTTTTTCATCTGCCGAACGAACGGCAAGGAAGTCAGCGTTTGCCCTTTCCTTTCGAATCAAAGAATTCAAAACATTTTCGTTTTCGGCTTCAATTTCAATGCCTTTATAATAACGAATACGGTTGCCATCTGTTTTTGATTTTTCAAAAAGATTTAAAGCGAATTGTGAAAAGGAATCAGAACCGCTTTTCCCGATTTTTTTGAAGATGATAATATCTGTCAGATTCATTCTTTGGAAAAAGGAATCGATATCTTCGTAAAGAGAAATGAAGTCTTCCGGGTTGCCGGAAATATTTGAGATCGTTGAAACCGTTGAAACAATTTCATCAATCAAGTCAGCCGAAACATAATCGAAATAAGATTTAGAATCGAAAGAAACTGATAAGGAAGACGAGCGGGAAGAAACTGAAGAAGAAGACAAATTGCTATCATTATGATTATTTGCAGCCAAACAATTCCTCCACGATGGGACCTGCTTTTTCCCAGGATTTCGGATAGGTTTCAATTTTGACGCGAACGAATATCGCGTCTGAGGATTCTGTGAATTCAAGCTTGCCGAGAGCAGCGGCTTGTTTAGAAAAACGCATATAGAAATTTAAATCATCGTCCAAGCGTTCGGGCATTTGTTCGCGAAGTGTTTCCAAATCGTCTTCCGTTATGTTTTCTTTGAAAAACTGAACGAACTTAGAACAGGCGCCTTTTTTCTTAAGAACGGCGGTTTTAATATGAATAGGATTATCGAAGTGCCCTTCGGTCTCGATTGTCTCTTTCAGATCACAGAGATTATCTTTAGGAGACAGGCAGGGCGCCAAAAAAAAGTCCAAAGCCGAATCGACTTTGGACAGATCTTCTGTCGCGTGCGCAATGACGCGAAAATTGATATGATGAATCAATCACTTTCCTCTGTTCATGTGTGCGCGAAGGCTCGGTCTGTTCTTTTCAGAACCGTTTCCGCGGACCATTAAACCTCTGCCTTTCTTGCCGGCGCTGGTCAGACCGCGCTGGGCTCTTCCGCGGTTTGCGGGGTTGCAGATCCAGTTCAAGCGTTTGTCGCTCTGAATAACCGGGTGGCTCGGGTCAACGAGAATAACTTCGTACCACTTGAATTTACCGTCTTGTGCGACCCAGTAGGAGTTGAGAACTTCCATGTTCGGATATTTTCTTCCGGCACGTTCTTCACAGATTCTCTGGATGCTCTTTCCGGCGGTAATCTTTTTCATACCCATGTTGTGTGTACGTCTTCCGCGGATGTATCTTGATTTTCTGAGACCGCCGCGTCTGACTTTGACACGGGCGACAACGATGCCCTGCTTGGCTTTGTAGCCGAGTGATCTGGCACGGTCAATTCTTGTCGGTCTTTCGATTCTTGTGACGGAACCTTCTTTTCTCCAGGTCTGGAGGCGTTCCCATCTGAGTTCATCCACGTAGGTTTCGTCCGGTTTTTTCCAGGCGTCCCTAACGTATCCGTAGTAAGATTTTACCATTGTGTTTCACCAAATTTTTGTAGTTTCACGGTTCAGCTGCCGTTCTTTTGCAGCCACATTCCAACGGGACGGATCCCGAAATGAAACATGTGCCATATCCGTTCATTGCATTTAAAGGTTTTTAGAGAAATGAAGCGGAAAGGAATAATGAAAAGAGAATGAGAAAAAAAAGTGAAAGAAAAGTGAAAAGAAAAACAATTCTTTAAATATCAGAACCTGAAAATGACACTGCAATGACAATAATTGAACTCGACCAAAACGGCGTCAAATCAAACAAAGAAGTCGACATCTCAAATTTAAAAACCGTCGCCGACATTCTCAAATCTCTTAAAATTAATGAAGAAACCGCGCTTGTTTTTTATAAAGAAATGCCGGTGCCGTTCGATGAACCGATTACCGCTTTTGAAAATATTGAAAACGGCGGCTTCCGTATTTTAAAAGTTATTTTTGATGAATAAATATTACTTATTTTAATTACTTATTTTTATAAGAATGAATTTATAAGGATCTATAAAAATTTGCAAGATATTGCGAGATATCCAGAAAATCATCTCATAAGGTTTAAGAAAGTAAAGAACCAATTAATCGACTAATATCATCATATTTATTAAAAGGTCGATTCAAAAATGACGGAATTTCCGGAAAAAAATGAGAAGCTTGTTTTCATCTTCGATGTGGACAGTCTTCCCGAAAATAAAATATCTCTGTTTTTTAAAAGAAGCATTACGCCTTCGAAAATTGAGTGCCCGCTTTACCGCCTGATGCACAACGCTAAAGGATTAAGACCCGAGGTCACCGAATATATGACAAAATTCGGTCTTCCCTACGAGATTCTTTACCGCGATGAATTTATCAGAAAATATGAAGGATTTGAAATATTCGGCACATTCAGAACAGCCGATGCCACTTATCCGTCAGTTTACATCGTTGTCGGCAGCGAAAAAGAAGAGCGTCAGGTTTACGAATTAATTTCATCTAGATATTTCAATAAATGCGACTCCATATCCTGTTTCAGCCGTGTTTTAGAACGCAAATACGATCAGTTTACAGAACTCGGTCCCGATGAATTTAAAATAGCCAATACACCGGGACATAAACCGGTGATTGCTGCTGAAGAAATGGATGAAAAGGAAGAGAAAAAACAAAAAATTGAAAATGCTCATCAAAAAATTGTTGATATGGAAAACGAGATGAAGAAAAAACAAAACGAATAACTTTTTTGATTTTTATGAAGGCGCCGAAACGATTAACTGTCGATTTTTACACCCGCGATGTTTTAGAAGTGGCGCCCGAATTAATCGGCAAAATTTTAGTGCGCCGCCTGCCGACCGGCGAAGAACTGAGATACCGCATTACCGAAACGGAAGCCTACCGCGGAGAAGAAGATACCGGCTGCCACGCTAAAGCCGGCAGAACCAACAGAACAATCGTCATGTACGGCCGAGGCGGACACGCCTATATTTATCTCTGCTACGGCATTCACCATCTGATTAACGCTGTGACCGGAAAAGAAGGACAGCCGCAGGCAGCGCTTTTGCGCGGCGTGGAAGGTTATTACGGACCGGCGCGGCTGACCAAAGCGATGCAAATTACAAAAGAGCTGAACAATATCGATTTAACAACATCGGATGAGATTTGGATTGAAGACGACGGAACAAAACCCGAATATGTAACCGGAAAACGAATCGGAATTGATTACGCCGACGAACATTACAGAAATATCGAATGGCGGTTTACAGCGCCGAGCGAAATCAAACAGAAGAAAACAGTCAAAGTAAAGGCAAAAGCGAAAGTAAAAGCAGCAGAAACAAAGACGGCAGCCAAAACAAAAACAAGAGCCGAAACAAAAACAGCAGTCAAAACAAAAGCAACAGCTGAAACAAAAACAGCAGCCAAAATGAAGGTGGCAGCTGAAACAAAGGCAGTAATCAAAGCAGAAAGCAATCAAAGCAAAAGGCAGTCAAGTAAAAACAGTAATGAGATGAAATAATTGCAGTGGTGGAGACGATGGACATTAAAGAGACGATTCAGAAGGAAGCAGAATTTTTTATTGGAGATTACTGTACAAGAACCGGTTTTCCGAAGATTTGGCAAAAGCCGATGATCAGATATGCTGATGCGTTTCATCCTGAAATTAGAAATCTGAAAAAGATCGTGATGGAAGACCATTACATGCCCGAAGAACTTTTGGAAAAGCCGACGGTCATTCTTTCTTATTTTCTGCCATTTATAAAAGAAGTCGGCGACAGCAATAAAACCGATAAAGCCGGTGAATTGGCATCAGAATGCTGGGCGAAAGCTTATCAAGAGTCCTATAAATTGTCAGACGAATTGAACGAACATCTGATCGAAGTCATTCACTCTTTTGGATTTCGGGCAGTATTTCCGAAAAACGCCGGCACGTTTTCTGAAGATATTTTGAAAAGCCGATGGTCTCACAGACATATCGCAAAAGCGGCCGGACTCGGAACATTCGGAATCAATCAAATGCTGATTACGGAAAACGGCTGTTGCGGCAGATATTACAGTATTGTAACAGACCTGCCGATTGAAGCGGACAGACCGATTGAAGAAGAAAACTGCCTGTACAAAATAAAAGGAACATGCGGTGTCTGCGTCAAACATTGCTATTCAGGAGCGCTGACAGCAGCAGGATTTGACAGATTCAAATGCTACAGCATCACATTAAAAAATGCCGAAATATATAACGGATCTGCGATCTGCGGCAAATGTGTTGTCGGTCTGCCGTGTTCGTTTAAGAAACCTTAAAAATTGAATTCGTGACGGGTTTAATGGTGTTAATGATGTGTCCGCTCAACGACTTCAAGTCCGGTATTTGAAATTCTTTTTTTGATTGAATCAATATGAGGACACAAATATTCACCGTCTTTGCCTTTACACATACAGGAGCTGAGATGAACAGTTGTCGCGCCGTGTTTTTTGATGGATTCGCATAAACGCGAAACGCGCCTTCCGCTGCAGCCGCCGCAGGTAAAAACAGCGATTAAGTCAGCGGTTTCATCATAATCTTTGAAATACGCGGTTTTGTTGTTAAAAGAATTAACGCAGGCGTAACCGGGACAGGTTTCTGAAACAATATTGCAGCGAATAATTGCAATTTTTTCTTGAGACATAATTTCACCAAAATAAATGAAAGAAAATACGAACGAAAATAAGGAATTAAGAGAATAAAAAGTAAAGTGAATAGAAAGTAAAGTGAATATAGAAAATAAACGGGCACAGATTTCCGGGAAAGAAAAAAGTGC
>JAJDHP010000039.1 GCA_030266245.1 Methanimicrococcus sp. OttesenSCG-928-J09 | reverse complement strand
ATGAGTCACAACGGCTTTGCGCAATGGCTTAGAATTCAGGCAGATGAAGAAATTGAACACGCCATGAAAATTTATGATTTCATTCACGAAACAGGTGAAGTTGTCGACCTCATGCCGATTGACAAGCCTGCCGTAAAAGGGAAAACAATTTTAGACTTCTTCAAACAAGCCTATGAACACGAACAGCTTGTGACAGCCTCTATTAACACAATCATGGACGCTGCTGTTAAAGAAAAAGATTACAACACCCAAATCTTCCTCCAGTGGTTCGTCACCGAACAAATCGAAGAAGAAGACCAAACTTCAGAAATCGTTGATTTATTAACATTCGCCAAAAACGACCCGGCAGCCATTCTTATGATTGAAAAGAAACTCGGCAAAAGAGAAGATGATGACTGATTAATGAAATAATAAGAATCAGATCAATGAAAAATCAGATCAATGAATTATAAAAAATAATCAAAAACGGATGGAACAGTAAACAGAATTGAATAAACCGATTCTTTTTACTGTTCTCTTTTATGTTCTCTTTTACATACTCCGATTTTCTAAAAACACCTTTTTTATCCTAAAAACGTTTTTTATTTTCTGAAAACAATTTCATCCAAAGGTTTACGAACCGCTTTTCCCGAAGAATTTTCATCAGGATAGCCAATCGCAATCAACGCCGCCAATTCAAACGAATCGGGAGCTTCCAAAATCTTAGAAACCTCATCTTTATTTTTCAAAATTTCACCAAGCCAGACAGCACCGAGACCGAGAGAATGAGCCGCAAGCAAAATGTTTTGAATACTTGCGCCAATCGCCATCAAATCTTTTTCACGGTGATAAGAAGAAGCCGTATCTAAAAAAACAGCGATGAGAAGCGGCGCAGATGAAACAATTTCAGAATAATGCGTCAACTCAGAAAGCTGCATTCCGATTTCTTGATTGCTGCTATTATTTTCATTACTGCCGTTAACGACAATAAAACGCCACGGCTGATTGTTCAATCCTGACGGCGCCAAATGAGCGCATTCCAGCATTGTTAAAACAATTTCTTCGGAAATCGGGTCGTTTTTGTATTTTCGAACGCTTCGACGGCTGCAGATGGTTTTAGTGGTTTCATTTTCGATCAAGATTTCACCTTGTTTGTTGTTTATTTTAGATTTATAGAATTACTTTGAATTTATTTGATTTTCTTTTGATCTATCTTAGAATATTATAAATAATTTTGAACAATAAAATAAATGGGGTTTACAGCAACACAGCAACAGAGATTTTAAAGAACACGAAGGAAAAAACTATGTCACAAAATTATTGTTCCAATTGCGGCGAGCCTTTAAAGGAATACGCAATTGTTTGTTCCAACTGCGGCATGCCCGCCAAAGAACAGGGAACACATGAAAAAACAGAATCCGCCTCAAACCATTCTGAACATACAGACAACACCGAACATTTCGAAGAAACGGTACATGCTGAACAAGTTTATGAAAAAAGACCAAAAGCGGATCAGCCGAAAAATACATTCCTTGCAGTTATTTTCTCATTCTTTATTCCCGGCCTTGGTCAGGTTTACAATGGAAAATTCTGGAAAGGCGTCCTCTTTATGGCCGCGACTTTTATCGGTTCGATTTTAATTATTCCGGGCCTTGTCATTTGGATTTACGGCATGTATGAAGCATACAAAGAAGCTGAAAAGATTAACAACGGCGAATTGCCTTACACAGAACCGTCGGTATGGGAAATCATTATATTTTTGGTTTTGCCGATTTTGGCTGCTATCGCAATCGTATTGTTTATTTTCGTCTTCTTCCTGGCAATTGCGGTTCCGCTTTCGATAATGGCATAAACAGGAATTTGATTTAACAGAAAAAATCTTGAAAAAGGGATTGAAAACTTTCAATCCTGCTTATTTTTAATCGTTTTTTAGAATTCATTTTTTGGGTAATTGCTTTTTCAAGATTTTAAAATTAAAAATATTGATTTCAATTATTGTTTCCAATACTGATTTTAGTTCAGATTCGAATAATTGATCTCGATATTATTCAGACATTAGTCCAAATTATTGTTTCCAGCGTTTAAGCTCGGGGAAATATTTTTGCATCATTTCACGAGCGGTTTCTTCAGTCATGCCTTCGTTGCATGAAACCATGTGCGGAACACAAAATTCAATCATTTCTTCCATTGTTGCGTCGGGGGCGGTAAACGCGCCTTCTTTGTAGCAGTAAACACAGTATTCATCGTTTTTGCTGCCGTCAGTTTCTGTTCCGTTCATTTCGCCGGATTCGTCCAAAGGCATGGCGCAGCATTGACAAAATGTCATATTTTCAGGGAATTCTTGATTTTCCATAATTTTTCACCTTTTTATTGCATTAAAATTGATACTTAAAATGAAACAGTTCCGATATCTTCCATACCGGCAATAACAGTCGCTTCTTTTATATGGATTTCATAAACGGACAAATATGCGCCGGCCATTTCAAACATTCCTGCAAGTCCCGGAGAATGTTCCAAAAACAAATTTTTGAGATCATCTAAAGTCTTGTCACTTTTTTGAACAACGGCGATATGTGAGCGAATATGGGGCGTATCGTTCAAGTCGGCCGGGATTGTCGTAAACGCAACGCGGTTGTTTTCATTAAACTCGATCACTTTGGGATTGTCGTTTCCTGTTGAAAAATAAAGAACGGAGGGGGTTTCTTTGTCACAGCAGAAATTAACGATTCTGACATTGGGCATATCATTCACAGAAGTTGCTAAAGCGATAGCGCCGCTTCCTTTTACGATTTTCCGATAGCTTTCTAAATAATCCATAAACTGTATCCTGCTCAAAATCTGAACAAATAAAGAAGCAATCAAAAACAGATAAAGATGTAGAACGAGGTGAAAGTAATAAAAGAAAAAGATGGCGGCAAGTACAAAATATTGTCTTTTGCTTGCCGTTTGTTATTCAAAATTCGTTTTAATAATTGCTTGCCATTTATATTCAGTCAGATTATTGCTTGCCATTTCCATATGTATCAGCTCATTTTAATAACATCCGTTCGCTGCGCGAACGTGTCACATTTACCTACCGTTTAAGTTTACCACAGCTACCTACCATTCAAGCTTACCACAGCTACCTACCGTTCAAGTTTACCACAGCTACCTACCGTTCAAGTTTGTTACAGCTACCTACCGTTCAAGTTTGTTACAGCTACCTACCGTTCAAGTTTGCTACAGCTACCTACCATTCAAGTTTGCTACAGCTACCTACCGATTCCGTTCAGAAGATGACGCCGCACGCGCGAGCCGCAAAAATTTTAAAAAAATCGAAAAAATCAAACCGCGTTTTTTTAAAACAAAATTGAAAAAAATCAAACCGCGTTTTTTTAAAACAAAATTAAAAAAAGAAAAAAAGGGGTGTCGAAGACACCCCAATAAACATACTCGGACTTCAAGTCGGTGTTAAAATTGTGACCGGAGCGAAGGGCGCAATTTTATTTTAATCGTCATCAATGTCTTTGTTGAGCCACGGAATCTTGGAACGGATTTCCTTTCCGACGATTTCGATTTCAAGCTCGCTTTCGTGGCGTTCCATTGCTTTCAAAACGGGGTGATTGACTTGACCTTCCAAAATGAATTCTTTGGCGAATTCGCCGTTTTGGATACGGGCGAGTGCTTCATACATTGCGTCTTCAGACTCTTCGTTGATGACACGCGGACCGACAGTCATGCCGCCGTATTCAGCCGTGTTGGAAACAGAGTGCCACATACGTTCAAGACCGCCTTCGTGGATGAGATCAACGATAAGCTTCAATTCGTGAACGGTTTCAAAGTAAGCCATTTCAGGCTGGTAGCCTGCTTCAACCAAAATGTCAAAGGCAGATTTCATTAAACTGGCGGCGCCGCCGCACAAGTCAACCTGTTCGCCGAACAAATCAGTTTCGGTTTCTTCCCTGAAAGAAGTTTCATAAACACCGGCACGTGTACAGCCGACACCTTTTGCAAAGGCGAGACCGATTTTCTTTGCGCTGCCGCTCTTGTCCTGATAAACAGCAACCAAACCGGGAACGCCGATACCTTCCGTAAATGTTCTTCTCACAATGTGACCGGGGCTTTTGGGGGCGACCAAAAAGACATCCAAATCTGCGCGCGGCATAATCTGGTTGTAGTGAACATTAAAACCGTGGGAGAAAGAAAGAGCAGCGCCCTGTTTTAAGTTCGGTTCGATTTCAGAATAGTAAAGCTTGGACTGCGCTTCGTCAGGCGCCAAAATGTGAACGACATCCGCTGCTTTTACAGCGTCCGGAACTTCCATCACTTTCATGCCGTCAGATTCAGCTTTTTTCCAGCTGCGGCCGCCTTTTCTCAAACCGACGATAACATCAAGACCGGAATCTTTTAAGTTCAGCGCCTGAGCGTGGCCCTGGCTGCCGTAACCGATAACAGCAATCGTTTTACCTTTCAATACATTCAAATCTGCATCCTTGTCATAGTACATTTGTGCCATAATTATAGCTCCTCATATTGGAATTAAATAAAGTTACATAAATATGATAAATTAAATTTGATAGTTGTGTAATTGTATAGATTAGAAATGAAGAAAAAACTTCAACAAAAACAAATAGACTGAAAAATTATGAAAACTCATTAAGCTTTCGATTCATTTTTCAGCCGATTAAAATTATTTTTCTTTAACCGTATCCTTCGGACCTCTCAAAAGACCGACTTTACCGGTACGCGCCAGCTCTTTAATACCGAACGGGCGAAGCAATTTTTCAATCGCGGAAATCTTTTCGCTGCCGCCTGTGATTTCAATCACCATCGTGCCGGAGCCGACATCAATCACTTTCGCGCGGAAAATTTCAACGATCTGTAAAATTTCAGCACGAGTTTCAGATGTTGCCGCCACTTTAATCAGCGCAAGCTCGCGGTCGACATATTCTTCTTTGCTCAAGTCAACGACTTTAATGACTTCAATCAGCTTGTACAGCTGTTTAATCACCTGTTCGATAACAGCATCGTCACCGAAAACGACAATTGTCATTCTGGAAACATCCGGATCTTCCGTCATACCGACAGCCAAACTATCAATATTGTAGCCGCGGCGTGCGAAAAGTGCTGCAACACGCGTCAGAACACCTGAATTATTTTCAACCAAAATGGAAAGCGTATGAGATTGCGCATTAGATTGCATGTCAGTCATTTTAGATGCCTCCGTACTTTCTTTCATCAATCAGTTCGTTGATAGATGCACCTGCCGGAACCATCGGGAACACATTTTCACCGCGGTCAATGCGAACATCAATAACACTCGGGCGACCGGATTTAATGGCCGTCTGCACCGCTTCTTTAAGCTCAGACTTCTTTTCAACACGAATACCGAGCGCGCCGTAAGCCTCTGCCAATTTGACGAAGTCGACGCTGTCAATGATATCAGTGTGCGAATAATGGCAGTCATAGAAGAGTTCCTGCCACTGGCGAACCATTCCAAGGTAGCCGTTGTTTAAAATCACTGAAATCACAGGAATGTCGTTGGCAACAAGCGTTGCGAGTTCCTGAGAATTCATTTGGAAAGACCCGTCGCCGGCAACATCGAAAACGATTTGATCGGGACAGCCGACTTTCGCGCCCATCGCGGCCGGAAGACCATAGCCCATTGTACCGAGACCGCCGGATGAAATGAATTTGCGCGGCTGCTTAAACTTGAAATATTGTGCCGCCCACATCTGATGCTGACCGACTTCTGTTGCGACAATCGCGTCGGGAGCGACTTCACAGAGTGTTTCAATCACAAACTGCGGCTTAATGGTTGAGCCGTCATCCTTGTAAGCGAGCGGATACTCTTTTTTCCACTGATCAACGCGTTTAATCCAATCGGTGGTTTTGCCCGCGACTATTTTTTCCGATACCGCCGGAATCAGATCAGCCAAAACGAATTTAGCGTCGCCGACAATCGGTAAATCAACCGCCACGTTCTTTGAAATTTCAGCGGGATCGATATCAATGTGAATGATTTTAGCGCCGGCTGCAAAAGATGAAATTTTGCTGGTCACGCGGTCATCAAAGCGGGCACCGACAGCGATAAGCAAGTCAGAATCCTGGATGCTGAAGTTCGCGTATTTTGTACCGTGCATACCGGGCATGCCGATAAAGAGCGGGTGATCCATCGGAAATGCGCCCATGCCCATCAAAGTGGTCGTGACGGGCGCGTTGACGAGTTCTGCTAACTTGTATAATTCAGATGACGCGTTAGAAGAAATAACGCCGCCGCCAGCATAAATCACAGGTTTCTTGGCTTTGACAATCATTGCGGCCGCATTTTGAATCTGTTTAGCGTTTCCCTTAACGGTCGGCTTATAGCTTCGCATTTCAACCTTTTCGGGATAAGAGAATTTGAACTCGCTGATGGTCGCATCTTTTGTGATATCAACAAGAACCGGACCGGGTCGACCGGTTGAAGCGACATAGAAAGCTTCCTTAATGCTTTTAGGAATATCTTCCGCTTTCTGAACGAGATAATTGTGTTTTGTAATCGGAAGCGTAATTCCTGTAATATTTGCCTCTTGGAACGCGTCATTTCCGATTAAAGTGCTTGTCACTTGTCCGGTAAACGCGACCATCGGAACGGAATCCATGTGCGCGGTAGCAATACCGGTAACCAAATTCGTGGCGCCCGGCCCGGATGTTGCGAGACAGACGCCTGTTTTACCTGTTGCGCGGGCATAACCGTCAGCAGCGTGTGCTGCCGCCTGTTCGTGACGAACAAGGATGTGGCGCAAATCACAATCGTAAATCTCATCGTAGATGTGAAGTAAAACACCGCCCGGATACCCGAATATAGTGTCCACACCTTCCTTTTTGAGAGATTCGATGAACGCTTTGGCGCCGTTCATCTGCTCCGCAGAATTTTTTGTCATTTAAAACAGCATCTCCTATAGTTGCAGCCGGAAATTCCGGCTTCATTTGTTCTGATTTTTGGAATTATTTTTTGTTTGTATTGTGTTATCCGCCGCTGTTTGAAATTCAATCAGCTCTGCGGTTTATTTTTCAAACTGAATATAAAGACATGATATTTAATGGTTGTTTTAGGAACACGGAAAAATGAACTTTAGTGACTTGAAAAATCAAATCAGATGATTTGAAAAATCAAAAAAGCCGTTGTTCTGAAATTTAAAAAACCGCTTCAAAAGAAGCGGCATAATTTCAAAACAGTTCCGCGCTAAAACGGCGCTCAAACGAGCCGGTTCATGCCGTTTATAACAGCTTCGACCGATGCTTCGATGATGTCGGTTCGAGCGCCGCGGGAGGTAATTGTTTTACCGTCCTTGGACATCTTAACCATAACTTCAACGAGAGCACCCGTTCCGCCCGTAATCGCATCGACGTGATATTCTTCTAAAACAATATCACCGACCGGTGCAACCGCGCGCTGAATGGCACGAATCGCCGCATCAACCGGACCATCGCCCGTGTCAACACAAACTTCTTCGCTGCCGTTAACATCTAAAATAACCGAAGCCATCGGAATGGCCGGGCGTCCCGAAACTGCCGTAAAGGATTTTAATTTGACAGTCGGCTCGCAATGGATTTCCATAACGGACTCGGCAATCGTTTGTAAATCGGCGTCAGTGACATGGAGTCCTTTGTCTCCCATTTCTTTAACGCGCTTAAAAATTTCCTGCTTCTGCGCCGGATTGGCATCGAGACCGAGTTCAGTCAGCGCAAGCTCAATTGAACTGGTGCCGGCGTGTTTTCCGAGAACAACGCGGCGTGTTCTGCCGACGAATTCGGGTGAAATCGGCTCATAAGAAGTCGTATTTTTCACAAGGTCGTGAACATGAATACCGGCTTCGTGCGTAAACGAATTACCGCCGACAAGCGCTTTGTTCGGCGCGACAGGAATATTAGTCAGACGACTGACCAATCTGGAAATTTTATACAGATTCTCTGTTTTGATGCCGGTTTGGACATCATAGAGATGTTCCAGCTGAACAACAACTTCTTCCAGAGACGCATTTCCGCTGCGTTCACCGATTCCGTTAATTGTCACGTGCGCCTGAGCGGCGCCTGCACGGAATGCGGCGACAGTGTTAGCAGTTGCCAGTCCGAAATCATTATGGCAGTGAATACTGACCGGTGCTTTCGCTGAAAAAGCAAGTTCTGAAAAGATGTTAAAAGATTTTTCAGGCGTCAGCATGCCGACCGTATCACAATAGCAAAGGCGGTCAGCACCATTGTCGGTACCTGCCGTATAGAGTTCTTTTAAGAATTTAAAATCAGCACGAGAAGCATCTTCGGCACTGAATTCGACAATCAGGCCGTGAGATTTTGCATAGGCAGCTACTTCGCCCGCCATTTGCAGGACATCTTCTCTGTCCTGTTTGTTTTGAATGTCTTTCTTCAGCTTCGTTTCAATATGAAGATTTGAAGACGGCACAACCAGATGAACCGAATCAACATCACATTCAAGAGCCAAATCAATGTCTGATGTGAGCATACGGCAATAGCTGCATATTTCTGCATTCAGTCCGAGACCGGCCACCGCTTTAATGGCAGCGCGTTCCCCCGCGGATGTAACGGCGGATCCCGCTTCAATCACGTGAACGCCTAAATCATCCAAGGCTGTTGCTATTTTTATTTTATCATCTGTCGAGAGCGCCACGCCCGGAGTTTGTTCACCGTCACGGAGCGTCGTATCAAGAAAACGCAGATTTTCGAATAATATAATCCCCTCTTTTTATAATGGATAATCAGTCTTTCATCACCGATTTCAATTACGGCGTGAAATAACCGAGCAGAAGTGAAAATTCGTTTATCTGTTAAATATGTTTTCATACATCTGTCATGTATTATCATGATAATAATATACATGAAATCGTATGATTCCGCCTTTTGAGATGATAGTTTTAAATATATTTTATGAAATTAGGAAGAAATATGTTTACAACAACGGTTACTCCGAGTTTCGGCGACATTGACGGCCTCGGCCATGTCAATAATACAGTCCTCGCCAAATGGTTTGAGCTTGCAAGAAATCCGATTTTCCGCATTTTTGAACCGCATTTAAATTTATCACATGATGTTTGGCCGCTCATTATGGCGCATACGGATTTTGATTTTGTCGGAGAAATGTTCTTTGAATTTGATGTCGAATTGAGAACATACGTTGAAAAAATCGGCACAAAATCTTTTACCGTTTATCACGAAGCTTGGCAGGAAGGACGCCTTTGCGTTTACGGCAAAGCGGTTCTTGTTCATTATAATTTTAATGAAGGCGTGACAACGCCGATTCCCGAAGATAAAAAAGCGGTGCTTACTCAGCATATGGTTCCTGAGGGTGTTGTGCAGGGAAATAAAAACTAATTTTGAATATTAAAAAGCCTGACTGACAATCAGGCAAAAAATCTCATAATCCTATTTGCTGAATGATTATTCACCAGCAATCTGTTTTTGGTTACAGCTCCTCCGTCTTAAATTCAGAATAGCCTTCATAATAGTAACTTACATCAATGCCTTTCATAAACAATTCGCGTTCATTTATTTTATCGGTCAAGGCATTTTTTAACAGCACTTTTATTTCAATATCTTTTACAGGACTTCGTTCCATCGCTGATAAGTAATCATTCTTATCAACCATATTCCAATCAATAACTTTAGAGATTTTATTTTTCAGAATCAGATCCAGCCAAATACGCATTGATCTTCCGGTTCCTTCCCGAAACGGATGTGCAATATTCATTTCAATGTATTTTTCAATGATTTCATCAAATGTATTTTGCGGCATTTTGTCAATATACTCTAAAGAGTGTTCCAAATACATAAGAGGAGCAAATCTGAAGTTTCCTTTTGCAATATTTACATCACGGACAACGCCTGCGAATTCGTAAATATCTTTGAATAAATACTTGTGAATTTGTTTGAGACCTGCAAAAGTTCCAATTTCGATCTTGGAAATATCACCGCTGTCGTAAAGCTGTTTTGCACTTGCTTTACTTATCCGTTCCTCTGTTCGGTTCAGCTCTGTCTGATTTTTAATTCCAAGTTTATTTTTAAGAACTGACATTTTCAATTTGTCCCGATTCTTTTTCAGCCATTTCGATACAATTGTAATTTATCTCAGTTTCAGATAATCTTTACAAAACTTTTACTATTGTATTAAAGACACTATTAACTTAAAGATTTCTTCAATATTAGTATCCCATACAGTTTGAAAAATACATCACAAGAACAGTTATTTGAAATTATCTAATAACTGGACTTTTGCGA
This sequence comes from Methanimicrococcus sp. OttesenSCG-928-J09, assembly GCA_030266245.1. Lineage (GTDB taxonomy): Archaea > Halobacteriota > Methanosarcinia > Methanosarcinales > Methanosarcinaceae > Methanimicrococcus. Next base: position 1,272 of record JAJDHP010000039.1, on the reverse strand, counting down.
GATTTAACCATTTTAGATATCGAATAAGCAATAAAAATTAATTAAAATAACCTTCAAATTACCTAAAGTTAAATTCAAAGGTTAGAAATTTTCTAATAGCTTTCGAAGTGAAGTTCAGAAGCTTCAAATGATAGATTTGGCTCTTTCAAAAAATAATCATTCATCACTTTCAACAATCGCCCCACCGGGCTCGGTCTCTCTAAAGATCTGACCTTCAAAGCGATAAATTTTCGCACCGTATTTCCACATCATCGGCGTCAATTCTGCTTTAACACATGTCTGACAAAGGAATTCAATGGCATCCCAGCCTTGTTCGGCCGCGACCTGCGGCAGCAAAAGACCGCGGTGCTCACCGTATTCAGCGATTAAACCATGTCTGCCGATTTGAATCATATTTGAATATTGAGTGAAAGCGCCTTCCAATAACTCGGGAAGCGTTAATGTTGTCACTTCGACTGTGAGTTTGGAAAAATCTTTCTTTTCAATCGGGAAAAAACGCGGATCTTCAAAAGCTGCGGCAACTGCGGATTTAACGAGAACTTCTTTAAAAGGCAGAACCGGATAAGGATAACCGATGCAGCCGCGCAGATCGCCTTCTTTTTCAAGCGTCACAAATGCGCCGCGCTTTTCGGAAAAAATTACGGGGAGAGAAGGCAAATCACTTTCAGCATCTTTGCCGTCCAATACGTTGGAAATTGCCTGGCGCGCTGTTTTTACAGCCAAAACGCCTTCGCTTGCAAGAAGAATATTTTTTGACATTTTCAGCCTCCGAAATTAAAAATTAAAAATGAAAATATTAAAAATTACAAAATTGTCCGATCCTCGGGATCGTCTCTGCTTCTTGTCGCCGCATCTCTGAGCACTTTGATTCCCGGCAATTCCGTCCCGGATAAATATTCGATACAAGCGCCGCCACCGGTACTGATGTGTGAAAATTGCCCGTCCATTCCGAGACGGTGGACTTCAGCGGAAATGTGACCGCCGCCAATGATTGAAAATTTGGAATTGGTCGCCGCGCGGATAATTTCATGCGTTCCCATTGCAAAATCAGGGTTTTCGGAAACGCCGGCGGGGCCGTTTAAGATAACTGTGCCCGCAGATTCAATAATTGAAGTGTAAGAAACAATGGTTTCTAAACCGATATCATTCGCAGGATATTGTGATTTGCCCATTTCTTTAATGCTTGCTTCAATGCGTTTGCCGTCAACATTTAAAGCAACATCCGTCGGATATTTAATGCGGTCGCCGTATTCGGCAAGCATATTGCGGACG